>DASYCR010000186.1:0-10840 GCA_036500095.1 Polyangiaceae bacterium | reverse complement strand
CAGGGCCTGGCGTTCGTAGTGAATGCCGCCCGCCAGCACGATCGGCAAGCGTTTCGGGTCGAACAGCTCTTCGTCCCGATAGCCCGAGGCGGCGTCTGCCATATACTGCAGGCGCCTCTGCGCGTTGCGCGACGCCGCGTTGGCATCCGCCGAGTAGGGACTGACGTCACCCTGAGCGATCGGAATGCCGATGCCAATCATGAGTGGCATTTGCAAGCGCGGTTGGATCTCCACCCGATACTCGCCGGTTAGCTCCGGCGCACCGAAGGCCTGACTTCGCACGCTCGTGCCAGAACCCGAGCCGTAGAGCAGGCGCTCGCTGCCGAACGTCCACGGAATGCGCAGTCCCGCGCTGACAGTCGGCGAGAAGTCGTAGCGGCCGCCCGCCATGAACGTGAACGCTGTTGTCTTGCCTGTGTACCCGTACGACAGCGTCGTCAGTGTGGGGCCCGGCACGGGCGCTTGCCCGAAGCCGATCAGAATGTCGGCGAACAAGACGAGCTTGTCGCGCGGGCGCACCGGAACGACGACCTGGACCGCCTCGTCGGCGTCACTGTCGCCCTTGTCGCCCTTATCGTCCTTGTCCTTGTCACCCTTGGGCTTGCCGTCTTCGCCTTCCGACGGCTTTGGCCTGTCGCTGGTCTCGGTATTGGCCGGGTCGCCGGAGTCCATCGAGGCGCCGCCGCCCTTCTTTCCGTCGTCGTCCTTGCCCTTGGCGAGAGCCGTTCCACCCGCCAAAATCATCATGATCGTTACAGCGATGGCATGCCGCATGCGAAATACTCCCGGGTTTGCGGCGCCGACGCTAACACGCTCGCGGCCGAACGCGGTAATATCGTTCGAGCTGTGAGCCCGCCGCGATGAACGACGTCCCCGCTCGGCCACCACCCAAACGACTGGCCGACTTCGAGATCACGCGTCGGCTGGGTGCCGGCGGGATGGCCGAGGTCTTTCTGGCCAAGAAGCGCGGCGCGGAGGGCACCTTCAAATTACTCGTTTTGAAGCGCATTTTGCCGGCGTATGGCTCATCGCGTCGCTTCCGAACGATGTTCGCCGAGGAGGCGCAGCTCGCGACGCGCCTCAATCATCCCAACATCGTCCAGGTCTACGATTTTCAGGACTATGGAGAAGAGGGGCAGCTCCTCAGCATGGAGTACGTGGAGGGCCCGGACCTTCGCAAGCTGATGCGAGCGGCTCAAGCGAAGACGCTGAGGATTCCGCCATATCTGTCGGCTTACATCATTGCAGAAGTCGCGAAGGGCCTGCACTACGCGCACGAGCGAAAAGACGAAGCCGGCAAACCGATCGACATCGTGCATCGCGACGTCTCGCCGCAGAACATCCTGCTGAGTTACGACGGCGCCGTGAAAATAGCCGATTTTGGCATCGCGTCGGCGAACCTGTTCCGCGAGGAGCCGGGCGTGTTGAAGGGCAAGACGGCGTATATGTCGCCGGAGCAAGCGCGCGGTGAGCGCGTTACGCGACGCACGGACATTTATTCTCTTGGCGTAGTTTTCTACGAGCTGCTCACGCAACGCCTGCTGCACGGCAGCGCAGAGGGGCAGGAGCTGCTCGAGGCGGTGCGCATCGGGCAAGTGGAGCCGCCGAGCACCTACGTGCGCGAACTGCCCGGCGAGCTCGAAGAGATCGTGATGCGGGCGCTCTCTAAGAATCCCGACGATCGATTTCCGAACGCGCGTGAACTGGCCGCTGCGGTGAGCCGTGCGCTCCTGCAAAAGCAACAACTGATCGACGCGCACGAAGTGGAGACGCTGATCTTCGAGCTCGTGGGCCGCGAGCAGGCTCCTGCGAGCGAAGCTGTGGGCTCCGAGTCACGCGGCGAGTCGCGTCTGGGCAGCGACGTCGCGGACAATTTGTCGTCGATCGCCCCCGGCGTGGGTACGGCCGGCAGCGAGCTGAACGACGAGAAAACAGGGCCCGGTCGCCCGGCGCGCGGCGCGAATCGCGGTCAAGTCGGGAGGGAAGTTCGGCATGTCGCGGTCGTGACGCTGCGCCTGCACGGCTTCGAACAGCTGGTCGAGGCCGTCGGGCGTCATCAAGCGTTACGCGTGTTCGATCAGATGCGCGCAACGCTGGGCGAGGTGGCATTTCGTCGAGGCGCGCGCTGGGCATGGGACGTGCCGGTCGCATCGCCCGGCGAGGAGGCCGCACAGAGTACGGCAGGTCGCGCGATCGTGGGCTTGATGGCGAACCCTGCTCGCGCGCCTTTCGACGCCGTGTGGCTGGCCATCGACGTGCACGAGGTGATCCGAGGCGCCTCTGAGGATCTGCCGGTGCCGCTCTCGGCGAGCGTCGGCATCGTGCGCGGCATCGCCACGGGCGAACGCGATCGCGCGGGCCATTTGATTCAGCACGTGTTGCAGGAACCTGCGAATCACTTGGCCGACCTGCTGGGCGACTACGCGCCACCCGGCGTGAGCTGGGTGGCGGGCGGTTTGTATCGCTTGGTGCGGCGTGATTTCGTGTGGGGCGACGCGCCGACGATCAAGATCGACGCCGCCGAGCAGCTGAATTTGCCGCAGGACATGCGCATCTATTCGCTGCTTCGCCCGCACACGCGACAAGAGAAGCTCGACGAGCTGGCGCACGCGCCGAGTGATTTGATCGGCCGCGACGCCGAGGTCGCGGATTTGCACGCAGCCTACTACGGCATCGTCGGCGGTCAGGCTTCCGGTCGAGTCGTGTACGGCGAAATGGGGATCGGCAAGACCGCGCTGCTCGCCGCGTTCTTGAACGAGCTGCCGCCCGATGCGCGCGTCTTGCAGGTCGAGTGCTCGCCGGCACTCAGCGAGGTGCCGTTCGCGACGGTCAGCGAGTGGGTGCGTGAACTCACGGGCACGCGCGTGGATCAAGCGATCGAGCAGGCTCGCGAGCTGATCCGGGATGCGCTCGGGGAATTTGCCGACGATGAGGACGGTCCAGAGGTCGTCGAGCGCATGGCAGAGCTTGCCACCGGGCGCATCCGACCCGCTTCCGACGACGCCGACGTTGCTCGCAGTCGACAACTGATTGCGCTCGGCATTCGCCGCTTCTTTGCGCGCGCGGCGACGGACGCGCCGCTGGTCGTGGCGCTCGACGGGCTGCAGTGGAGCGACCGACCGAGCCTCGATTTGATCGCGGAGTTTCTGCGGCGCAACGAGCCGCTGCCGGTGCTCGTTCTCCTGCTCACGCGCCCCGACGATCGCATCGCCGCGCACGTTGAGGGGCTCGTACGCATCGAGCTCAAGGGGCTCAGCGCTGAGCATCAGATTCGCTTGCTGCAGGCGCGCTTGGGCGTCACGACCGGCGTGCGTCAGGTGTGCGCGGATCTCTTGCCACGCGCGGGCGGCAACCCCTTTTTCTTACTGGAGATGGTGGACGCTCTGCTCGAGCGCGGCATCCTCGAGATTCGCGAGCGCGATGGCCAGCAAGAGCTCGCGCAAGTCGAACGACAGGGGGACGCGGGACTCTCGTTGCCGTCGACGTTGGAGCAGCTGATCGCGGATCGTTTGAACGAGCTGCCGCCCGAAGAGCAAGCGATCATCGAGTGGCTGGCGGTGGCTGGCGGTCCACTCAGCCTGAACGACTTGGCCGCCGTGGGCGAGGCCGACGCGGGCGAAGCGACGGCGCGCCTCGCTGCGCGCGGGCTGTGTGAGATCAAGGTTGACTCGGTGGACGTGCGCCACGCGCTCACGCGCGACGTCGCGTACCGCGCGCTCGATCGCCGCCGCCGCGTGCGCATGCACCGCACCCTCGGCGAACATCTGGCGCGAACGCCGCTCGGCAAGGGCCTGACGGCTGCGATCGTCGCGCGCCACTTGGCACGCGGCAACGCTCGCAGCGACGCAGCAGGCTTTTACCTGGAGACCGCAGACGCCGCGCGCTCGAGCTACCAAATGCAGCTCGCCAAGCGCTGCTATCGTCGTGTGATCGCGCTCTTGCCGGACGGCGACACGCGTCTGCTCGACGCCCATGAGGCACTCGAGTCGATCTGCCGCAACCAAGGCCGCTGGCGCGAGCGGCGCGCGCACCTCGGCAAGCTGCGCAGCCTGGCGCGCAAATCCCGCAGTGCGGTGTGGGTTGCGACGACGCTGCTCCGAACGGCGCAATTCGAGCTGGATTCCGGGCACCTGGCGAAAGCTCTCAGCTCCGCCCAGCGGGGTGAGCTCGTCGCCACGCAGGCCGGCTCGGGCGTGCTGGAGGTCCAGGCTCGTACGCTGATGGCCGAGATTCTGCACGAGATCGGCGACATGCAGGGCGCTCTGTCCGCCGCAGATCGCGCCCTCAAGACCGCAGAAGGGCAGCGCGTTCCCGCGCGCTTGCGTGCAGAAGCCTTGCGCTTGCGTGGCACCCTCTTGCGGCGCGTTGGCCGCGTGCACGAAGCGGTCGAGGCGCAGGCCGAGGCGATCGCCGTGTTCCGCCAAGCGGGCGTGCGCCGGCTCGAAGCGCGCGCCAAGAATTCACTGGCGTACGCGTTGCTCGTGCTCGGTCGCTTCGAGGACGGCATCGCGCTCGCGCTCGACGCGATTCGGATCGACCTGGCGATTGGCGGCCGATTTCAAATCGCGCGCACGCTGGCGACGATCGGCGAGTGCTATGCGAGCCTCGGCGATCTGGAGCGCGGGTTCGCCTATCTGCGGCGGGCGCGCGAGGCGCACGAGCGCTACGGTGACCGCGATTCGCGCGCCGACACGCTCTTGTCGATGGCCGAAATCATGCTCGAGGGTGACGCGCTCGAAGCCGCCGAGACGCTGGTGGGCGACGCGGGCGCGCTCACCGCCGTGACCGGCAGCGCGTACGATTCGGTGCATGAAAAGCTGCTCAGAGCGCTCTTGGCGCGCGTCCGAGGGGATCACGCGCGCGCGGTGATGCATGCGTTCGACGCGCGGCAAGCGGCGGAAGCTCAGGCCTATGTCGCCTTTCATTTCTACGCGATGGCGATCGAGGCGCGCGCGCGCGTCGACACCGGGGAACAGCACACGGGCATTCTGCTCGCGACCACCGCGATGGGCGCCATCGAAACGCTGCAAGGTTCCGAGTACGGTCTCGCGACGCGCGCCTTGTGCTGCGAGGCGCTGCGCGCGGCCGGCTCTCCGCAGGCGGAGGAGATGCGCGAGCGCGCCGCACGCCACGCTCGCTCTTTGCTCGAGCACATTCGCGATCCGCTATTTCGCCGGACGTTCGTGGAGCGTCGAATCGTGCGCGCGGTGCTCGAAGTGCCTGAGCCGCCGGCAGCCGAGCGGGGCGCCGAGCCGTGACGGTGAGTGCCGTGTCCTAGCGTTGTCTAGCGCTAGCCGATCTGGGCCAGCTCGCTCTGCAATTCACCGAGCGCTTTGACGTCACCCTTGCCCTCTGCGAGCACGATGCCGGCCTCGAGCCATTCGCGCGCGTCCGGCCCGCGCTCGAGCGCGCGCAAGAGTTGGCCGGCCATCAAGTACATAGGCAAATAGCTCGCATCACTCTGGCGCAGCGCGACGAACGTGCGCAGCGCATCCTCCGCGCGATTTTCGCGGCGGTATTCGAGGGCCAAAGCATACTGCGCAAAGGAGTCCGCTTGTCCGGCGGCGACCATCTTCTCGAGCATGCCGAGGCGCTTGTTCATCGCGAGCACCTTTGCACACGGCTTCGACGAGTCAATCGCGAAGCGCGTTCGGCCTGGTCTGGCTCGGTAGTCATTCGTACTCCAGGTATTTGGCGCGAATGTGCTTGGTACCTTCCTTGAACTTCGCGACCACCGTCGGCTCGCTGCCGTAATCCACGCGCTCGACGATGCCTTCACCGAATTTCTTGTGGAAGACGCGCGAGCCAGGCCGCACCTCGATGCCCGCTTCATCCGAGTCCGACGCGTGCTCTCGCTCGACGACCCGCGTGCCGACGGGCAGGGCGGCGCGGCCCGCGCTCTCGTAGCGTGAGGCATAGGGCGTGGCGTACGGGGGAGCCGACCAGGCCGTACCCTCGCGCACGACCGTTTCCTCGGGCAGGTCGCGCAAAAAGCGACTGGGCGAAGAATAACGTGTCTTGCCGAAGAGCGTGCGCATCCCAGCGTGCAAGATGAACAAGCGCTCGCGCGCTCGCGTGATCGCCACGTAAGCGAGCCGGCGTTCTTCGTCGATCTCTTCGGGCTCGTCGTGGCCGACGCGCTGGTATGGAAAAATTTCTTCCTCCATGCCGGTCAGGAAAACGGTGCGAAATTCCAGGCCCTTGGCCATATGCACCGTCATCAGGGACACCTTGGGCAGGTCCTCGAGCGTATCCGTGGCGTTGATCAAAGAGACGCGCTCCAGATAGCCGCTGAGCGTCGCTTCATTCTCGGTCTTCTCACACTCGAGCTCGTATTCGCCGATTGAGCCGACGAGCTCCTGTAGGTTTCCGAGCCGAGCGTCGCTCTCCGCCGTGTCGTCCTTTTCCAGCAACTGGCGATAGCCTGTGGCGTCGAGCACGCGCTGCGCGAGCGCTGCCGGAGTGAGCGATTGTGAGTCCTTTCGCAAGGTCTCGATCAGTTCGCGGAATGTCGCCAGTTTCTTGCGGGTACCGGCGTTTAGACGATCGTCGCGCGCTGCAACTTCCAGCGCGGCGTAGGCGGAGGTCGAGCTCTCACCGGCCAAACCGAGCACGTGCTCTACCGTTTTCGAACCGATGCCGCGCGCGGGCGTATTGATCACTCGCAGCAAGTCCGTGTCGCTGAGCGGGTTCACAATCAGGCGCAGGTAACCGAGCAAATCCTTGACCTCGGTGCGCTCGAAGAACTTCATGCCGCCCACGATTTGGTACGGCTGATTCGCGGCGCGGAACGTCTCTTCCAGCGTTCGCGATTGCGCGTGCACACGGTAGAAGACGGCGATTTGATCCGCGGGCACGCCGCGCGCGATCTCGCTTTGCGCGGTGCGCACGACGAAGTTCGCCTCTTCCCGTTCGTCGCGCACGAGGCGAACCTTGACGGGCTCGCCCTCGCTCTGTTCAGTCCACAAATGCTTGGGTTCTCGCTCGAACGCGGGTTCGATCACGCCCAGCGCCGCGCGCACGATGTTGCCGGTCGAGCGATAGTTTTGCTCGAGCTTGATCACGGTCGCGTCCGGGAAGTCACGGCGAAAACTGCGGATCAGCCGTACGTCGGCGCCGCGCCAGCGATAGATCGACTGATCGTCGTCGCCCACCACGCACAGGTTGCGCCGCCGCTCGCTGAGCGCGCGGATCAGCTTGTACTGAATCAAGTTGGTGTCTTGAAATTCGTCGACCAGCACGTAGTGAAAGCGATCGCGCAGCTCGCCGCCCGCCGCGCTGTTCGGATCACTGGCGATGCGCGCCATCAGCAAAAGCAAGTCGTCGAAATCGACGGCGTTCGAGCGGAGCAGCGCCGCTTGATAGCGCGCGAAAATATCGCCGAAAGCGCGGTCAAACGAAAATTCGCGGCCAATGTCGGCGGGGCCGCGCCCCTCGCACTTTTCTCGGCTGATCTGGGACGAGAGCGCCTTCGGCGGGTGCTCTTGGTCGTCGAGGCCGAGCTCGCGCAGCACGCGCACGAGCACCGCCTTCTGATCGGCGTCGTCGTAGATCACGAAATCGCGCTGCAGGCCGACCTCGGCGTGGTAGCGACGCAGCAGCCGGGCGCACACGGAGTGAAACGTGCCGATCCACAGGTCGCGCACCACGGCGTCACCCGCGAGCCCCGCGAGGCGAGCCTTCATTTCGTTGGCCGCCTTGTTCGTGAACGTCACGGCCAGGATGCGATACGGAGGCACGCCACGCCCGAAGAGCTCGGCGATACGGTAGATGATCGTGCGCGTCTTTCCGCTGCCCGCGCCCGCAAAAATCAAGAGCGGTCCATCGCCGTGTAGCGCCGCCTGCAGCTGGGGCTCGTTGAGCTCGTGCACCGCTCTTCGCTAGCGCCGCTCGGGTCCGTGCACAATGGCGCTCGGTGCGGACCACGAATGCCGCCTATACTCGGCGTGCGATGCGTGCCTGGTTCCGAGACCCGCCAGTCGATGCCATCGCCGTCGGCCCACTGCCCGACGGCGTGCTCTTGCCGGAAGAGTGCGCGTGTTGTGGCGGGCCGTCCACGCACCAGCGCGCTTTGAGCCGAGCGCAGCGCACGGTGCTGCTCGTTGGCTACTGTGACGACTGCGCGCTTCACCTCTCGGCGAGCGAAACGCGGCAGCTCGCCAGCGCTCTCGCGTCGCTCGTCCTCTCGCTCAGCGCTGCCGCCGTGTTGCCACTGCTTTTTCCTGCCCTGACGAGGTTTGGGCTGCTGTTGTCGGTCGCGCTGATTTCGCTCCTGCCGGCCGTGCTCGTGCTCTTGCCTCGCAAGCCGCCGAGCGCGCCGCATACGGCGCGTGCGCTGGCCGTTCAAGCCGGCCAAAACGGTAGGCTCGTGTGTTTGAGCATGCGCTACGGTGAGAAACTGGCGGGCCTGAACGCGCTCGGCGCGGGGCACACTCGGGCGCGCGAGCCGCGGCTGTCGGCTTGGCAGAGCGCTGGGCCGTTGCTCGGTCTCGGCGCAGCGCTGCTCTTCCATGCCATTCATCATCCGAGTCTGCGCGTGCTCAATTTGACGGACGCGCGGCTCGACGTTTTCGTAGACGGCTCGCGCGTTGCCTCGATTGAACCGACCAGCCAGGAGAGCCCAGCCGCTGGCGCGCTGGTGCATGCGCCTGCGGGGCATCATCAGCTGAGCGCGCTGACCGCCGAGGGTGTCGTGGTGAGCTCCCTCGCGGTGGATCTCGAGAGCGGCCACTTGCATCTGTTCGCGCCGGGCAGTGAGGGTTTCTGTTTTTGGCTCGAGACCTTGGGCTATGGGCGAGAACGGAGCGCGGAGCCCTCCTATCGAGCGCTCACGGGTGACGATCGCTTTTGGGTGCTGCCGGAAGGGATCGATCTCTGGTTTTCGCCCGCGCTCCCGGCGCAATCGTCGCCCCTGCAGAGTTCGGGCGGGTTCATCACTGCGCTGCGCCAGGCGCCATGCAGCCAAGCTCCGATACACGGCGAGTGAAGGAGAAGTGAAGGAGACTAGCGAACGAGGGGCGACTGGCTATACTCGCCGCGCGTGAACGACGAAAACCACACTCCCGAGGAGTCCCGAGCCGAGTCACCCCCGGAGGCCAGCGCGCCGGAGGCAATCGCCGATGCCGCCGAAGCGCTTCCGCCCGACCCGCTCGAGGCCGCCAAAGCCGAGGCGGCGCGTCTGAAAGATCAGCTGCTGCGCACGCTTGCCGATTTCGACAATTTTCGTAAGCGCTCACGCCGGGAGCTCAGCGACATGGAGCGCCGGGCACGCGAGGACTTGTTGAAGGAGCTTCTGCCCGTCTTCGACAACCTGGAGCGTGCGGCCAACCACGCCGGGACCGCGACGGACGTCAAGGCGCTAGGGGACGGGATTAGCCTGGTGATGAAGCAGTTCAGCGACACTTTGTCCAAGCTCGAGATCGAGCGCATCAAGGCACAAGGTGAGCCCTTCGATCCGGCGTTCCACGAAGCGGTGCAACAGATCGAGACGGCCGAGCACCCGCCAGGCACCGTGCTCTATGAGGTCCAAGCCGGCTATCGGCTCGGTGAACGCCTGATCCGCCCGGCGATTGTGGTCGTCGCGAAACCACCCGCCAGCTGAGCGTTCTCCACACTTCCTGCGTTCTCTGTTTGCCATCCCGCCCGTGCTCGTCACGGGCTATGCTCTCCGAAAGGTTGCATGGGGAAAATCATCGGCATCGATCTCGGCACTACCAACTCCTGCGTTTCAGTTCTGGAGGGAACGAACGCAGCAGGTCAGCCCGAGGTCAAGGTGATCGCCAACTCAGAGGGCGCACGCACGACGCCGAGCGTGGTCGCGTTTTCGGCGCGTGGAGAGCGGCTCGTCGGACAGGTCGCCAAGCGCCAAGCCACGACCAACCCCGAAAACACGGTGCACTCGGTCAAGCGCCTGATGGGTCAGAAGTTCTCGTCCCCCGCCGTGCAGCGGCAGAAGAGCAGCGTGTCGTATCACATCGTCGAGCACGACAACGGTGACGCCTGGGTAGAGCTTGGTGGGAAAAAGCAGTCACCCCCGGAGGTGTCGAGCATCGTGCTTTCGGCGATGAAAGAGATCGCCGAAACCTATCTCGGTGAGGCGGTCAGTGAGGCCGTGGTCACCGTACCGGCCTATTTCGACGACGCTCAGCGGCAAGCGACCAAGGACGCGGGGCGCATCGCCGGACTCGAGATCAAGCGCATCTTGAACGAGCCGACTGCCGCTGCGTTGGCCTACGGTCTCGATCGGAAGAACAGCGAAACGATCGCCGTCTACGATCTCGGTGGCGGCACCTTCGACATTTCGGTCTTGGAAATCGCCGGCGGCGTGTTCAGCGTCAAGGCGACGGGTGGTGACACCCACCTCGGCGGTGAGGATTTCGACGGGCGCCTAATCGACAAGCTAGCGGAGGAATTCAAGGTCAAAAATGGCATCGATCTGCGGCAAGAGCGCACGTCGTTGCAGCGCTTGCGCGAGGCCTCCGAGAAGGCGAAGCACGAGCTCAGCTCGTCACTCGAGACGGAGGTGAACGTGCCGTTCATCGCGTCCGGCCCCTCCGGTCCGTTACATCTCGAGCGCACGCTCAAGCGCAGCGAGCTCGAAATTCTGACGAGGGATCTGATCGAGCGCACCATCGACGCATGCAAGGCGGTGCTCGCCGACGCGAAGGTGACACCCGCGGGCATCGGCCAAATCGTGCTCGTGGGCGGCATGACGCGGATGCCCGCCGTTCAGAAGGCGGTGCGTGAATTCTTCGGTAGGGATCCGCACAAAGGCGTCAATCCGGACGAAGTCGTATCGGTGGGCGCGGCCATTCAAGGTGGCGCATTGGCCGGCACCATC
>DASYCR010000185.1:0-1829 GCA_036500095.1 Polyangiaceae bacterium | reverse complement strand
ATCCGAACTCAGCGTGCTGCATGGCCTGCAACGACGCGAGCACGCCGCCCGCGCAGTGCGGCTTCGCGAGCGCTGCGGCGGAGGCGAATTGCCAGATCAATAGCGGCTATGCGACGTCCCTGGAGGACTCCGTCTCCCTCCGCTGCTGGGATCAGAAGCGCCGCTACGGCTTCGATCTGCTGTACCCGACGGCGCGCTACGTCAACGCGCTCACCTCACCCACCATCTGCTCCGACACGCAAGATCCGTCGCTTACTGGCGTCAATTGCGCGTCGCCTGTGGCAAACCCTTTGTTCGACGTGCGCATCAATGGACCGCGCTCGGATATCCAGCCGCGCGATCCGTCCTTGATTTTCCTGGGCGGCATCATCGGCGTGCCCTGGCAGGATTTGGCGACCTCCGACACACTCATGGATCCGAACGCACTCGCCTACATGAGCGCGGACGACCTGACCGCAAACGGGCGCTGGGACGTCATCCTGGGTGATCCGAGCGCGAGCCCGCCCGTGCCGCCGAGCGATCCGTTCATGTACGAGACGTACCTGGATCGCTCCACGCTCGCCATCGCGCAGACGAACCCCGTGACCAATGACTCGATCGTGGCGGACACGTCGACGAACCCGCGCGCGAGCGCGATCAACGGCCACGAGCAGAACGTCGTCAATGCCGACGATCTGCAGTACGCGTGCATCTTCCCCCTCACGCCGCCCACGGTCTGCCAACCCGGGCAGCAAGCGTGCGATTGCTCGCCGGGTGTCGCTGGCGATCTCACCTCGGTCACCGCCTACAACAGCCCGCTCTGTCAGCCGGTCGCCGGCGGCGTCGCGACCGCGACTCAGAATTTCGCCAAAGGCTATCCTGGGCTCCGCTTCCTCAAAGTGCTGCACGACTACGGCAAGAACGGCATCGTCGCCTCGATTTGCCCCAAGGTGGTCGACCCTGCGAATGCAGATTTCGGCTACAATCCAGCGGTCGCGGCGATCCTCAACCGCTTGAAGGTCGCGCTGCGCGGGCGCTGCCTGACCCAAGAACTCGACGAGCAAGCCGTCAATCCGAGCGACCCGAGTCAGGGGCTGACCGTGCCCTGCACGGTGGTTGAGGCAACGCCGCTGAGCGGCGCCGCGTGCGGAGATTGCGTCGCCGCCGACGGCCGTTCGGACGTCGCTGCGAGTCTGCTCACGAAGGTGCAGGCCAACATGCAAACCGAGGGACAATGCGACGTCGCTGGAGCGCCGGCGTGTTCGTCCTTCTGTTACTGCCAAATCTTGCAAGAGAGCGGCGCCGCCGCCGACGCGTGCCGGCGGGATCCCGTCACCGCGGCGTCCAGCTCGAGCGTACCGCCCGGCTTTTGCTACATCAGTGGCTCGAGCATCGACGCGCATTGCACGAGCGACGCCGAGTGCTCGACGGGTACTTGCAGCGCGGCCACGAGCACTTGCGTCGAGTCGGCGGCTCTCGCCCAATGCCCAGCGAGCCAGCGTCATTTACTCGGTTTCGTGAGCGGGACCGGCGCGAGCGGCTCACTCGTTCGCACGCCGGCTCAAGGAGCCGTCACCTTTCTGGCTTGTGGAAACAATTGACATGATTCGCTGCCTAGGCCGAAGCTTGCTGCCGCTAGTGGTCGGCCTCGCGTCGGTTTGCGCGTGCAGCGGTAAGGCCGCGCACGACGGCGCCGCGCCGGGCGCGAGTGGTTCGACCGGCAGCGGCGGCCAGGGCGCTGGCGGCGGCGCGCCAAACTATATCGTCACGCCGTTCACTGCGGGCGCTGGCGGCGGCGCTCCAATGGCTTGCCTGCCGCGGCCGCTCCAACCGTTGAGCGATTCGACCCT
>DASYCR010000184.1:0-8093 GCA_036500095.1 Polyangiaceae bacterium | reverse complement strand
CCCACGGGATCAGGAGTACGAGGATACCGTGCAGGCGGCGCTCGCGGGCATCATCACCGCGCTGTCGACCCGCCAGGAGAGCGACGAGCTTTCGGCGCGGTGGGTGCTCTCCGTGGCGCGCAACATCGCGATCGATCGTCTGCGTGCCCGCACGCGTGAGCGGCGTGTGTTTCAACCGGACGACGGCGTGCCGGAGCAACCCGGCAGCAACGCGCTCGAGCCGGAACATTTGACGCACGTTCGCGACCAACTCCGCCGACTCAACGTCGGGCTGCATGGACTCGGGCCGCGACGCGCCACGGTCGTTTATTTGCACGACGTGCTCGGGCACGAGCTCAGTGAGATCGCGAGCGCCATAGGCATTTCGGTCGCCGCCGCCCAATCGCGACTCGTGCGCGGTCGCCGCGCGCTGCTCGAGCACCTGCGCCGTATTGAGAAGCGCTAGAGAGCATGCCGGTCACGGCATGCATGCTAGCTTTGGGTTTTTGTTCTTGGAGTATTTCCTTCGCAAGCGGCTTCGCATCGCTAGCGACCAGAGGCCAGTCGGCGCCGGGCTTGCCGGATTTTTGGGGGTCCTGGTCTCCGTGGTGGATCGCGATCTGATCGTGCCAAGACTGCTGACGTCCACTTGCGGGGCGCTGCCCCAGCTCCCCGGGAGTTGTGAAGTAGGATCTGGCGCCTGCTTTCCTGCAGTCTGGAGTAGCGGCGCGACATTCCTCTGTCGGAACTTCGTGAGAAATCTTCTTAGTATTTCAGCGCAATTACCGCCAAAAGCCCATTTTGCTGGCGGGTTTTTCGGCGTCCCGGCAACTTAGAGCGCGGTGTCACCGTCCTCCTCTGCCCTGCGGCCGGCCTCGACCCGAGGCGTCAGCCGATTCCCAGCGGATCGCGCGGGGGACTCCCTGCTCGTGGAGGCGGCTGCGCGCGGTGACCGCGAGGCGATCGGTGCGGTGTGGGATCGCTACGCCGACCTCGTGCGCGGCGTCCTGTACGGCTCGCTCGGCGCCGACCACGCGCTCGAAGACCTCGCTCAAGAGGTCTTCATCGCCTTCGTGCGCGGGGCGAAAAATATCGCGGACGGCTCGGTCCTACGCTCCTATCTGGCCGGGGTCGCCGTGCGCATCGCGGCGCTCGAGATTCGCCGCCGCAAGGTGCGCCGCTGGGTGCGCCTGTCGCCCACCGGGGAACTACCCGAGCGTCCCACCTCGCCGCGCGACGTCGAAGGGCGGGAAGCATTGCGCGCGCTTCACCGCGTGCTCGACCGGCTCAGCACGCGCCGCAGGCATGCGTTCGTGCTCAGGCACGTGCAGGGGCTCGAAATGCTGGAAGCCGCGGCGGCACTCGGCGTCTCCGAGTCGACCCTGCGGCGTGAGCTGCTGCGTGCGCGCGAGCAGGTGTTGATCGGCGCCAGCCGTGAGCCCGCGCTCGCCGAGTTTTTGCGACGCACCGGCATGGGGGGCGCGTGAGCGAACCGCAAACGGACGATGAACTCGAGCGACTGGCTGCCCTCGCTCGACGCGCTTCTGCACCCGATCTCGGCGACACGGGCCGGCGTTTGCTGCGCGCAAGCTTGCTCGCACGCGTCGACTCCGAGCTCGCCCGAGCAGCTGACTCGAGGCGGCCGTGGCTCTGGGCGTTGCCCGCGCTGGCGGCTGGGGTCGCGCTCGCGGTCTGGGGCTCCCACGCCCGCTCACTGAGCTATGAAGTGCGCGGCGCGGCGCGGGACGGCGCGTACGTGCGCGCACCCAGTGACCACGCTGTGACCGTGGAGTTTTCGGATCAGACCAGCGTGCTTTGCGCCGCCGGCTCGCGGCTGCGGGTGGAAGAGACCGATCCACGCGGCGCGCGCGTGCTCGTCGAGCGCGGCGGAGCGGACGTGCACGTCGTGCACCGCTCGAACAGCGCCTGGACGTTCGTGGCTGGGCCGTTCGAGGTGCTCGTCACCGGTACGCGCTTCGGGCTCGACTGGGATCCCGTGCGCGAGACCTTCGAGCTGAATTTGCTGGAGGGCTCAGTCGAAATACGCGGCCCGAAGGGCTCCGGACCCGTCGCCGTGCGCGCTGGCCAACACTTTCATGGCGACGCGCTGGGGCACAGCATGGTGGTTTCCGACGCGAACGACGCGGCGCGCGCGGCAGTCGCCGGGGCCGCGCCGCCGCCCAGTGAACCAAACAGCGCGCTGCTGCCCACTGACGCCGTCGCGGAACCGCCGAGCGCCGCACCGGACAGCCGCTCAGATGCCCCCGCGCGGCCCGAGCCGGCCAAGACAGAGAGCTGGCAACAGCGCATCACGCGCGGTCAATTCGCCAGCATCGTGGCCGAGGCCGAACAGCGCGGGGTGCCGAACTGTCTCAACGCGTGCAGCGCGGCGGATCTGCGCGCGCTCTCCGACGCGGCCCGCTACACGGGTCGAGCCGAGGTCGCCGAGCAGAGCTTGCTCGCTTTGCGCAAGCGCTTCGCGGGCGGCGCCGGCCACGACGCGGCCTTCTCCCTCGGGCGCCTCGAAGAACACCGCGGCGCGCTCGCCGTAGCGCAAGGCTGGTACGACACCTATCTGCGTGAAGCACCGAGCGGAGCTTTCGCCGCGGAGGCACTGGCCGGCAAGATGCGCGCGGTGAGCAGCCTGCAGGGTAAGCCCGCAGCCGCCCCGCTCGCGCGCGACTATCTGAGCCGCTTTCCAAAAGGCGTGCACGTGAACACGGCCCGCGAGATTCTGGGCGAGAACTGATACTACTGCGTTAAGTCGTGCGGTCAGGACGCCCGCAGATCCCGGCCGGGGCCTTCGTTTTGGCTGCGCTCCGGTGCTCACGTACGAAAGTACGCTCCGCTCCGGGACTCGCCGAAAACTTCGGCCGCGACCGGGCTTTGCGGGCGGGCAGCCTGAGAACTTGACGCAGTAACTAACGCCGCGGGCAGAGCCCTTTGCGATCGGGCGCGCGGTGCTAGCGTGCCGGCCATGAGTGAGCTCGCGATCTCGAACGTTTCCGACACGGCGCGTTGGGTAGCGGTGTATCGAGCTTGGGAGACAGCCCGGCCCGACGCCTTGTTTCGAGATCCGTTCGCGGAGCGGCTCGCCGGCGAGCGCGGCAAACAGATCGTGGCGAGCATTCGGCGACCCGGTGGCACCGGCAACGGCTGGCCGATGATCACCCGCACCAAGCTGATCGACGATCTGGTGCTCGCTTCGCTGGCCGGAGGCTGCGACTGCGTGTTGAATCTCGCGGCGGGCCTGGATTCGCGCCCCTATCGCTTGCAGTTGCCCGCGTCCCTCAATTGGGTCGAAGTCGACTTGCCGGCGATCACGGAAGAGAAAGAGCGCGCGCTCGCCGGCGAAACGCCGGTCTGCAGCTTGCGGCGCGTGAAGCTCGATCTGGCGGACGTCCCAGCGCGGCGTGCGTTGTTCGATGAGGTCGCGCGCGATTTCAAAAAAGTGCTCGTGCTCACCGAAGGTCTCGTCCTTTATCTCGACGAGAGCGCCGTGCGCGAGCTCGCCCTCGACCTCGCCGCGCGCAAGACCTTCCACTTTTGGATGCTCGACGTACTCGGCCCGCGCATCCTGCAGATGATGATGAGCAGCATGGGGCGCGAACTCCAAAACGCTCCGTTCAAGTTTGCGCCGCCCAACGGCGTCGCGTTTTACGAAGCGCTCGGCTGGGCCCCTCGCGAGATTCGCTCGCTCTTCCACGAAGGCGTCCGCTTCAAGCGCGTGCCCTGGTTCATGCGACCGTTCGCGCTGTTTCCGCCGCCGGATCCGCGCAATCCCGGCAATCGACCTTGGTCGGCGATCGTCCGCTTCGAGCAGCAGACCGTCTGATAAGTAATCGGCGCCCGTATAGGCAATCTTGCCGATGTGCGGGGCGGACCCCGTGCGTAGTGTCCAGTTCCCTGGAGGACACATGGACAACGTCAAATTCGTGAATGAGCTATATGAGGCGTTCAAACGCGGCGATCTACCGTACATTCTGGAGCGCTTCGGCGATCTGCAAAACTCCGGAGTGGCGGCCGACGCCGGGAAGCGCGCGCCGTGGCACTTTCCGTTGCTCGGTCGCGGTGCGGTCGGCAAGTACTTCGAGGCACTGATGGGCGCGCTGGAACCGATCCGCCTGGAGGCACGCGATCTGGCAGTCTCGGGCGAGTGGGTCTATGCGACTCTCACGCAGGAGTGGAAGGTGCGCGCGTCGGGCAAATTGCTAGTGATGAAGGACGGCGCACACCGCTTTCGCATCCGCGACGGCAAAGTCATCGAGTGGCGCGCATTCGAGGACACCGCGCTCAGCTGCGAAGCGCTCGGGCTTTAGAGAATATTTCAAACAAGTCCCCGGAGCGCTGGGCAGCTTTTGCCCACCCCTTCGGGTATGTCGAAGCGCCACCGGCGCCCCAGGAATGCTGCTGGATGAGGTTGAGATGTGGTTAAGTCGACGCGGGTAGTCTGCGCCGCGCCGATCAACACCTCGGCACGATCAGATCCACGCATAGTATGCTGCGATGGTGTCCAGCACGCCGCCGTTCGACCCTGCGGAGCTTCATTTCCGCCCCCTCACCCACGCGGATCTACCCCTCTTGCATCGCTGGTTGAACGAGCCACACGTCAGGCCTTGGTTTCACGGCGGACCGCCGCTCTCGGACGTCGTCGCGGAATATTCCGCGTACATCGAGGGTCGCGAGCCGATCGCGCCCTTTTTGGTGAGCTACGGCGAGCGCCCGATCGGCATGATGAACTGGCAGCGCTGCGGCGACTTCCCGGACTTCATGGTCCTGTATCAAATCGAGGATCCCGACGCGGCAAACTGCGATGTGGTGCTCGGCGAGCCCGAGTTCGCGCACCGCGGCCTCGGGCCCTTGATGATCCGCAGGTTTTTGCGCGAGATTATTTTTGCCGACCCGCGTATCACGAGCTGCATCATCGATCCCGAGCGGGGCAATGCCGTCGCCATCCGAGCTTACGAAAAAGCCGGCTTTCGCTGGCTGCGCTGCATCGACGACGACGGCGAGGGGAAACCACTGCGGCTGATGGAGCTGCGGCGGGACGAGCTCTGAAACTATCGAGCTCAAATCCTCTCGACGACGAGCGTCGGATCGATCGCGAGCAGGTCGCGCGCGTCGCTCGTGAGCACTGGCCAACCACGCTCGCGGGCGAGCAACAC
Organism: Polyangiaceae bacterium; assembly: GCA_036500095.1. Lineage (GTDB taxonomy): Bacteria > Myxococcota_A > Polyangia > Polyangiales > Polyangiaceae > PMG-095. Next base: position 2,949 of record DASYCR010000184.1, on the reverse strand, counting down.
GACGTGCGCGTCGATCGGATCGGTCGTTCTCGTCTGGCCCAGCATACGCCCAAGGACTCGCGCGACGCGCTGATCCAACGCGATCACTTGTACGTGTCGCAATAAGAAGGCGACCGACACTTGCCGCTCGCTCCCTCTAACTTTGGCATAACATACCTACGCACCGGTCGGCGCAAAAGCGCTCGACACGCGCGCACGCTGGGCTAAAGTCGGCGCTGAATGGACCGCACTCCCGTCGCTTCGACGAGTATCGCGTCCGTCGGTTACGACGCGCGCACGTTTACGCTCGAGCTCGAGTACAAAAATGGGCGCGTGTACCGCTACGCGCAGGTGCCCGCCGCGGCGTATCGACTGCTGCTGCAAGCGCCCTCGATCGGCGAGTTCGTGAACCGGCAGATCAAGTCGCGCTTCGACGCGACGGAAGTCTGAACGCGCCAGCGCCTGCGCGCGCACAGGACTGGTGCACGCGGGTTTCGCGAGGCAGCCCAATCCTCAAACGGTCGCGAATACCAACCACTCGACGAGCGGGGCGGCGGCCTTGGCGTTGCTGACAAGCCATGGCACGAGCTTTTTCGAGGCGAGCACGCCCTTCGGCAGCGGGGGAAAGCTGACCGTGAGGCCTTTGCGCTTGAGGTGTTCGGCCCGAGGGTGCTCGGGATCGTAGCCCTTGGGTCCGCGCTGGTAGTTTTCGTAGGAGTGAGCGGAGAAGCCTTTCTTTGCGAGGGCGGCGAGTAGCTTGTCGAGCTCGCGCCCGCGTTTGGCGTCCGCGACGGCCGCGCGAAATTTCAGGAGCTGCGCGCTATCCATCATGTAGTGCCCGGCCGCGGCGAACGAGCTCGGCTGTCCGACGTGAAAGTAGAGCGCCATCGGCACCTCCGTCATCTTGCCTTGACGGCGGATGGGAATGACACCGCCGATGTGCGTTTTGTACGGTGACTTGTCCTTGGAGAAGCGCACGTCGCGGAAGATGCGAAAGATCTTGGGCGCGTCGAGCTCGGAGTGTTTGAAGGCGGGGTCGACGCCCGCGTGGACTTCGGCGAGCAGCTCTTTCATCGGCGCTTGCCAGCCTGCCTCGAACTCGGCCTTGCGCGCCTGAAACCAAGCGCGGTCTTGGTTCTTGGCGAGCAGGCGAAAGAACTTGGCGTCAGCGTCGGCGAATCCCTGAAAGCTCATGCTCGCAGAATATCACCGGGCGCGCGCCGTGTTTTGTCCGCGAAATCCCGGCTATTTGCCGCTCTCCACGCGACCTGCACGCGAGCTCCTCGAGCCCTCCACGCTGCCTCCCCAACGGGCGAGCGCATTCGGCGTTTCATCGAACGAGGCACCGAACCCGGAGGTCACGAGATGAACAGCCAAGCCTGGCTCGACTATTTCGAACACAATCGCACGCCGCGCTCGAACACGCTCGCAGCCGAAGCCGGCTCCGAGCTCGCACCCGAGCTACGCGCGGCGCTCATCCATTCACTGCAGTGCTTTCAAATCGGCGAGGTCGGCGAGGGCCGCGTCGTGCATCAGGTAGCCGCGAGCGCTAGCGGCGTCTTCGATACCGCGACGTGCCGAGCGATCGACCTGTACGTGCGTGAAGAGGGCCGTCATGCCCGCGAGCTCTCGGACGCGATCGCCGCGCTCGGAGCGAGACCGCTCGGGCGGCACTGGTCCGCGCTGTTGTTCAAACGCTGTCGGCGTTTGCTCGGTGTGCACACCAAACTGATGAGCATGGCGGCCGCTGAAATCGTGGGCGGCACGCTGTACGAGCTCGTACGCGATCGCGTGCCGTGCGCGAGTCTGTCGCGCGTGATGGCCAAGATCGCCGCAGACGAAGCGCGCCACCTCGACTTTCAAGCAGAGCTGTTCGGCCGCATCGCGCGCCGAGCGCCGCGTGCGCTGCGAGCGCCCTACGCGCTGTGGCTGAGCGGCGAATTCGCGTTGATCCTGGGCGCGGCGATCGCGACGGTCGCGTTCGACCACCGTCGGCTGCTCGCGCTGCTAGGCGCTTCGCCCGCGGCGTTCGCACGCGCGTGTCTGCGCACGGGAGCCGCACGCTTGCCGCTGCTCGCGCGCAGGCCTGAGTCGCCGCCGGAGCTGGCGGCTACCCGCGCGGTGGGACAAACGTTCCGGTTTGGCTGCCGCCCTTGAGCGAACGCGCGAACGCGGCGATCGCTTCGGCGCGCGCGATGATCGTGTCGAGCTTGGCCGCGCGATCCGGCTCCGGTGGGTTGACGTCCGAGTCGGGCTCGGGCGGGCTGCCCGCGCCGATTTCATCGAGGCGCAGCGCAGCGATGTCGAGGGCAGCACCGACGTGGTCGAGGCGGCGCTCAATCGACGTGGGCTCCGCGCACTGATCGACGCGCGACGCGCCCGCGGCGATCACCTCGGCCGAACGCGCCAGCACTTCGATGGCCTCCGTAGCGGCGGGTGTGCACGGATCGGGTGGGAGCTCGACCCAGTCCGCGCTCAGTCCCTCGACGCGCGTGGCGTTCCAGGCTGACGTGGTGGCCTCGCGATCGAGTCGTCGCAAGAGTGCGCTCTCGTCCGTGCCGTTATCGATGGCCGCGACCAGCGCGAGCAACCCCTCCGACTGGCCGTTGATATTGCCCAGCAAGCGCGTGTCGCGGCACGCGAACGACGGCGCCCGACACGGATCCGGCGGGAGCGCCCGGCACGGACCCGGCGGGAACGCCCGACAGGGATCCGGAGGTAGCTCGATGCCGCCCCGCGCGGGAATGGTGGAGAGCCGTTCGCTGGCTCGCTGGAGCTCACCGTCGACGCGATCCAGCCGTTCAAAGGCTTCGATGGGGCGCAGCCCCGTGTCTCGACTCTGCGCCCAGGCGAAGGCCGAGAGACCGCTGATTGCCGCGAAACCCAAGAGCATGTGTTTTGTCTTCATGGCAAATGTCCCCTTTGGTTCGGGGCATTAAACACAACTTGGGCGCAGAAGTCGCCGGTAAT
>DASYCR010000183.1:0-1512 GCA_036500095.1 Polyangiaceae bacterium | reverse complement strand
AGCGCGGAAGAGAGCAATGCGTTCTACAAGCAGAACCTCGCGGGCGGTCAAAAGGGGCTCAGTGTAGCCTTCGATTTGGCCACGCACCGCGGCTACGACAGCGACCACCCGCGCGTGCGCGGCGACGTGGGCAAGGCCGGGGTCGCGATCGATTCCGTCGAGGACATGAGGCGGCTGTTCGACGGTATCCCGCTCGATCGAGTGAGCGTATCGATGACCATGAACGGTGCGGTGCTGCCGATCCTGGCCGGCTACATCGTGGCCGCCGAGGAGCAGGGAGTGAGCGCCGCCGCGCTGAGCGGCACGATCCAGAACGACATTCTCAAAGAATTTTTGGTGCGCAACACGTACATTTATCCGCCCGCGCCGTCGCTGCGGATCGTGGCGGACATCATCGAGTACACGAGCCGGCACATGCCGCGCTACAACTCGATTTCGATCTCCGGCTATCACATGCAAGAGGCCGGCGCGACGCTCGACCTCGAGCTCGGCTACACGCTCGCCGACGGTCTCGAGTACGTGCGCACGGCCCTGGCGCGTGGCCTGAAAATCGACGATTTCGCGCCCAGGCTCTCGTTTTTCTTCGCCACGGGCATCAGCTTTTTTGCCGAAATAGCCAAGCTGCGCGCGGCGCGGCTCTTGTGGGCGGAGCTCGTACAGGCGCGCTTCTCGCCAGAGGACCCGCGCTCGCTCGAGCTGCGCATGCATTGCCAGACTTCCGGCGTGAGTTTGACCGCGCAGGACCCGTTGAACAACGTCGTGCGCACGACGATCGAAGCGCTGGCTTCGGTGTTGGGTGGCACGCAGAGCCTGCACACCAACGCTTTCGACGAGGCGCTCGCGCTGCCGAGCGAGGCTTCGGCGCGCCTCGCGCGCAATACGCAGCTGATTTTGCAGCACGAGTCGGGCGTGATGGGTGTGGTCGATCCCTGGGGCGGGTCGTATTACATGGAAACACTCACGCACGAACTCGCCGCGCGCGCGCGCGCCGTGATCGCGGAGGTGGAAGAGCTCGGTGGCATGGCCAAAGCCATCGAACTCGGCTTGCCGAAGCGGCGCATCGAAGAGGCGGCGGCGCGCAGGCAGGCGCGCGTCGATCGTGGACTCGACGTGATCGTCGGCGTCAATCGCTTTCAGGCCCCGAGTGAGCCCAGGCTCGGCGTGCGTAAGATCGACGCGGACGTCGTGCGCGAAGCCCAATGCGCGCGGCTGCTCGAGTTGCGGGCGCGACGCGACGGGAATCGAGTGGCTGGGGCGCTCAGCGCCTTGCGCGACGCAGCCAAAAAATCGGACCAAAACCTGCTCGCGTGCGCGATTGACGCGGTGCGCGCGCGGGCAACGGTCGGCGAGATCAGCGAGGCCCTCGCCGACGTCTTTGGACGCTACGACGCGGAGGGGCATACTGTGAGCGGCGTGTACGGCGGCTACTATCAGGGTGACCCAGAGTGGCTGCTCTTGCGCGAGCGAGTGCAGAACTTTCGCGCGAAGAGCGGGCGCAATCCGCGCATGCTG
>DASYCR010000182.1:0-1994 GCA_036500095.1 Polyangiaceae bacterium | reverse complement strand
AGATCACGTCACCGAGCTCGATCACGTCACGTGCGTCGAGCAGCGTGCGGGGCAATTCCACGCCGTTCACCCGCACGCCATTGGCGCTCTCGCGATCGACGATCTCGTAGCGCCCGTCGCCGAGGCTGTGGATTTCCGCGTGCACGCGGCTCACCGACGGGTGATTGATGGGCACGTCGCATTCTTCCCCGCGGCCCAGCACGACCGGGTGCTCGTGTGAGAGCGGATACTCCGCGCCCACCGTGGGGCCGAAGACCATTACCAACCGATCCGGCTGTCCAAGGAGCGCCTGGCTGCGCGATGCGACGGGCATCGTCGCTTTCCCGGCGTTCGTGGGATCGGCGATGCTGTCGTCCATCGCTTGCAGGCGATAGTCCCCGACCTGCACCAAGTCGCCGTGCGACAGTTCATGTTGGCCGTTGACCCGTTGGCCGTTCACGTAGCAGCCGTTGTAGCTGCGCAGATCGAACAGGACCCAGCGCTCGGCGCTCTTACCGAGGCGCGCGTGCTGGCGTGAGATATTGCGCTCGGTCAGACGGATCGTGTTCTCTTCCGCGCGGCCGATCATGTACTCGTCGCGCACCAAGTGAACGACGGTCTTGCTCGCCTGGTCGTCCTCGATCGTCAGCTTCCACATCGGTGTGCCCGGGCAGCCTACTTAGTCGTGCTTCGCGGTTTTGCCACCGCGAATGAGCTGTAAATTTGTCATGGTTCTTCGAGGGTTAAAAGTCTTTTACCCGACGGGCGAGGGAAATCGCTCCCGGGCACGCGGCTACCCGCCCGAAAAGTCCTCGAAAATGGGGCACCCTCGCCAGGGTCGCGGGCTAGGGCAGCCCGAACAGCGCGTCATGGACGGCGGGCCGGGCGAGGCGAATCCGCGCGTTGTCGCGCGTTGGACAGACACGATTGGAAAGCAGCGCGGTTGCCCGACAGAGTTCCGGATCGCACCACAAGCTCGTGCCGGTGAAGCCCAGGTGGCCGAATGATTGCGCGCTGGCGCGAGCGCCTGCGGAGGAGCCTTCGGCGGATTTGCCGTCGAAGCCCGCGCGCAGAGTACCCCCGCCGCGCGGTCGAACGAGCTCGCGCACGCTGGCGCGGTCCAGCCATTCGTCGGATCGTTCGTGAAGGGCGTCCAGCAACGCGGCTCCGAAGCGGGCAATGCTCTCGACCGCTCCGAATAGGCCGGCGTGGCCGGCGGCGCCGTGTCCGGCCAGCGCCCAAGCATTTTCGTCGTGCACCACTCCGCGCACTTGGCCGCCTCGAAACGGCACCACCTCGGTTGGGGCGACGCGCTGCGCGAAATCAGGGATGCGTTGTCGCAGCTGGCGTGCCGAGCCCACCTCGAGCGCAAGCGGTGCGCACACCTGTTCCGCAATGAGCTCGTCGAGCGGGCGATTCGTCAAGCGTTCGAGCGCGACGCCGAGCAAGAAATAACCGAGATCGCTGTATACGGGTGACTGCTCGGCCGAGCTTTCGGCGCCCGAGCGGGGGCGCACCGCGAGTGTCGCTTCACGAATCGCGGTTTGCCGTTCGAGCGGCGCTTCAGCCAGCAGAGGAGCAAACAGCGCACGGTGAGCATCGAGGCCAGCGCGATGAGACAGTAGGAGCTCGACCGTGGCCGAGCCGCTCGGGGTGTCGCGCGCTTCGATCAGCAATGATGCGAGTGGCGTCTCGAAGCTCAGTCGCCCTTGCCGCACGAGTCGCGCCGTCGTGGCTGCCAGGAAGGGCTTGGTGACCGAGGCGAGGTCGAACAAGGTCTCGCGTGACGCGCTGCGGTCGCCGACGCGGCCTGCGGCGCCGCTTTCCATCCGCCAACCCGCTCCGTCGACGATGGCCACTGCTACGGCCGCCGCCGGCGCTGCCAGCGGCTCGACGACAAGGGAGCGAGCTATTTCATCTAGACGGGAATTCGACATGGCTGGGCGGCGGGCGAGGGCGGGCCCGACGCAGACAACTTTGACCAGAAGAGAGCGAGCCCGGTATCCTTACTGTGG
>DASYCR010000181.1:0-2412 GCA_036500095.1 Polyangiaceae bacterium | reverse complement strand
GCGTTTGGTGGGATCGCGATCGCCGCCGCACCCGAAGACGCAGATCGTCCGCGTACCGGCACGGATGCTCTCGAGTACCCGCGCGAGCGCGTCGGGCGTGTGCGCGTAGTCGACGAGCACGGGCAAATCGTCGCTCGGCTCGTCGCAGCGCTCGAGCCGGCCCGGAACTTGCGGCGACGCGCTCAAGGCCGCCCCGATCTCCGCGGGCGCGACACCGAGTGCCAGCAAAATACCCGCCGCTAGCAGCAAATTGTCGAGATTGTGCTCACCCACCAAGCGCGACGCGAGCAACATATCACCCTCGGGAGTGACGATGTTCCCACGGATGCCGTCGGGCCCGACCGAGACGGCGCTCGGATACAGATCGGCCGGCGCGCGCTTACTGACGCGCAGCACCCGCCCCTGCGCGCGCTCGGCGAGCTTCACACCGAACGGGTCGTCAATGTTTACGACGGAGTGGCGCGGCGCGAGCTCCGTGAAGAGCAGCGCCTTGGCCGCGCCGTACTCCGCGAGCGAGCCGTGGAAGTCGAGGTGGTCCAGCGTCAAGTTGCTGAACGCCGCGACCTCGAACTGAAGCGCCGAGACGCGCGCCTGCGCCAGCGCGTGGCTCGACACCTCCATCACGAAGTGCGTGCCACCCGCGTCGCGGGTGCGAGCCAACAGACGCGACACGTCGTCGGCGCCCGGCGTGGTCATGCCGAGGTCGGTTTCGCTGCCCGCAAACGTATAGCCAAGCGTGCCGAGCCGCGCGGGCACGCTGCCGCATTTGGCGAGCGCGTGCTCGACCAGCCAGGTCGTCGTGGTTTTGCCGTTCGTGCCGGTGATCCCGACCACGGCGAGCGAGCGGCTCGGTTCGCCGTAAATCGCCTCGGCCGCAGACGACAGCGCTCGCGCGGCGTCGTCGACCTCGAGCAACGGCACCGCCACCGCAGGCAATGGCTGAGCGCGTTCCGCGAGCACGGCGACGGCCCCGCGCGCCACCGCGCCCTGCGCGAAGGCCGCGCCGTTCGCGCGCTGCCCCGCGCGCGCCACGAACAGATCCCCGCGCTCCACCAAGCGCGAGTCCTGATGAATACCGAACACACGCTGCGTCGCGTCGCCCACGAGGCGCGGCGCGTGGCGCGCCAGCGCGTGCGCCAGCGCTTCGAGGGAAATCCCCGCTCGCGTCGACGAAGATTCGGTGGGGGCCATCATGATGCGGGCTCGAGCACGAGCGAAAGAGACGCGCCCTTGTCGACGAGCTCGCCGGGAGCTGGGGTTTGGCTGCTGATCAAGCCGCTGCCGGAGAGCTTGGGACTCAGACCGAGATCGAGCACGCTCTTCAACGCTTGGCGCGCCGTCCAGCCCGTCAAGTTCGGCACGCGCACCTTGCCTTGCGGCACGGGACCGCTCGCCACGACCTCCTGCACCGCAGGCTTTTTGCCCTCGGCCTCGCGCAGCGCTTCGTACGTGACGTTCGCCGGATCCGGGCTCTTGGCGAGCACCGCCACGTCCGCGTGCTCCGAGCCGCGCGGCGTGAGCCCAAATAGCTTTAGGCTCATTTGCGCGACGCGGCGGAAGATCGGCGCGGCCACGGCGCCGCCCGCGTGCTCCACCATCGGCTCGTCGAGCGTGACGGCGATCGCCACGACCGGCTTGTCCGCCGGCACGAAGCCCACGAAGCTGCCGATGTATTTATCGATCGAATAGCGGCCCGTCACCGGATCGGTCTTTTGCGCGGTCGCCGTCTTGCCCGCCACGCGATAGCCGTCGATCGCGGCTTCTGTACCAGTGCCCTCGCCCTCGGTGACGGCGACCAGCATTTCCGCCACCGTGCGCGCCACTTCCTTGGACACCACGCGGCGCCGTACGTGCGGCGCCGCTTGACGCACGACTTCACCGGTCGAGGTCGTCACCTTGGTCACCAGCAGCGGTTCCATCAGCTCTCCGCCGTTGGCGACCGCGGCGACGGCCATCGCCATCTGTATGTTGGTCACGCCGATGCCTTGACCGAACGCGGCGGAAGCCGTCTCGACCTGCACCCACGGTCGAGAACGCGGGCGCAGCGTACCGGACGCCTCACCCGGAAACGGCAGCCCGGATTCCTGCCCGAATCCAAAGCGGCGCAGCGACTCGTACAGCTTGGTCTCGCCCAGGCTGAGCCCGATTTTCGCGGCACAGATGTTGGAGGAAACCGCGAGCACCTGCGAAATGGTCAACCACTCCGAAGGGTGAGTGTCGCGAATCGTCACATTGTCGATCTGCATCACGCCCTTTTCGCAATAGAGCTTTTGCGTAGGCGTGATCGCGCCGTCCGCGAGCCCCGTGGCGACCGTGAAGATCTTGGACGTCGAGCCCGGTTCGAACACGTCGCTGGTGGCTCGGTTGCGGCGCTGACCGGGGTCGCTCTCGCCGTAGTCGTTCGGGTTGTAA
>DASYCR010000180.1:0-3409 GCA_036500095.1 Polyangiaceae bacterium | reverse complement strand
GCAGGCGCCCGGGTTCGCCGGTTCTCATGGGGGTCTCGGTCTCTCTTGCCGATCGTGATCTGGTCCTCCAAGACCGCCATCTCGATCCGGTTTGGAGAGGGCGCGCTTGTCGGTCTCCGGCTGATAGGTCTCCGGCCGATTGCTCCTCGGCTGACAGGCCTCGCGAGGGCGCAACCTGCGGCGCCACCAAGAAATCCTCAGGGCGACGGAGAGTCGTCGTCCTTCTTCTTCTTATCGTCGTCCCCGCTGCTCTCGTCCTTGTCCCAGCCGCCGGCGTTCATGCGGCCTTCGATCTCGTCGGGCTTCACGGACTTGGGATTGGGCTCCATGTTCTTCTGCTTCACGGCGTCCCACTTGTTGCCCGCGTCGCTGTCGTTCAGGCCCCATTCACCGGCGATCGTCTGGGCTTCACCCTCTTTGATCGGCTGGTAAACGAAGTAGCCTTTGCCCTTGCTGTTGGCGCCGCCGCCAATCTGGCCAATCTTGTGTTGGGTCCACTCGTAGCGCAGCAGGTTCCCGTCGATTTCGCCGGAGAGCTCGCCGTACGCATCGCCAGCCGTGACGCGCCAGGCGCCCTGCGCGGTCTTGCCCTCCGCGAGCAGATGCAAGTTGCCGTAGAGCTGGCTGTAGTAAACGCCTTGCCACTCGGCTCCGGAGGGCATGGGCCCCGGCTTGACGTTGGAGTGCTGCGCCTCCGGAGTGCCCGACGCACACGCGGTGAGTCCGAGCATGAACGGAGCGGAAAGCGCGAAAATGAAACCGACTGAAGCGAAACGGCGGGCGAACATGGCGGGCACTGTACCACCTTACGCCGGCCAGAAAAGGCCTACGAACCCGCGCGACCCGCTATCTCGGCTGCCCCGCGGCACGCAGCTTTTTCCCGAGCATTTCGCCGAGCTCGGCGGCCGACGCCGGCGTCTCCGGCCATGCGGCGAGGCACTCGTCGCGACGCAGCCGGGAGCCGTCCGGCTCGGCAAGTAGCGCGCGCAGCCAGATTTGGCTGCCGCGTCGCTCCGCGTAAGCGGCCACCGGAGTCTGACAATCACCCTCGACGGCGCGCAGCACGCCGCGCTCGGCCAAGACCGCAATTTTCGTGTCCGAATGGGAAAGCGGCGCGAGGAGCTCGCTCACTTCAGCGTCGCCCGTCCGCTGCTCGATCGCGAGCGCACCCTGGCCGACCGCCGGCAGCGAGCGCGTTACCTCCAGCACTTCCACCGAACCCGCGTCGAGTTCGAGCCGGAGCAAACCCGCCCGCGCGAGCACCACGGCGTCGACTTGCCCCTCGCGACACTTGCGCAGCCGTGTATCGACGTTGCCGCGCAGGGGAAGAAATTGGAGGTCAGGACGCAGCGCCGCGAGCTGCACCCGACGGCGCAGTGAGGTGGTCCCGATCCGACTCCCCGCCGGGAGCGAATCGAGCTGTGCGCCGCTCGCCGTCACCAGCACATCGCGCGCATCGACGCGCTCGGGGAAACACTCGATGGCGAGCCCGGGCGCGAGCTCCGGCGGCACGTCCTTCGACGAATGCACGGCGAAATCCGCGCGGCCGTCGAGCAGCGCCTCTTCGATCTCCTTGACGAACAAACCCTTGCCGCCGATCTCGTTGAGCGGACGATCTTGAATGCGGTCCCCACTGGTCGTGATGTGCAGCTCTTCGAATCCAACGCCAGGATGCGCCGCCGAAAGCCGCGCGACGAACGCGCGCGATTGCGCCAGCGCGAGCGGGCTCTTGCGGGTCGCGAACGTGAATTTTCCGCGCATGTGACGATCTTTGCACGACCATGCCCGAGTGTCTCGCTCAGCGGCTCAGAATCTCTTCCAGCGCGTAGAACGCCTTTTGCGGAAAGCGTTCGCGCGGGTAGTAGCGACTGATCACCTCGAGCGCCGTCTCGTATTTTTCGATGTTCAAATAGCGCAGCAGGAAGCGCACGTCGGCCTCGTCCTGAAACTCGGCGCCGAGCCGAAAAGACAGACACTTCATGGCCAACAAGTACTCTGGTTGCGCAATCAGCACGCGCAGATTCGGCAGCTCGAGAAACGGCGTGAACTTGCCCTGCGCGCTGAGGAAGCCTTTGACCGCATCGTTCAACCAATGCTCGGGCACGTCGTGCTGTGAGGCCACGCGGGCCGCCGCTTGGCGAACGGCCTTGGTGGGCTCGAAATACGCATCGACGTCGCGCGTCGCGGGCCGAGCGTGGAGCGCGAGACACATCACGGCCCCGCCCACCACGTACAGTTCGCCGGTCACTTCCGTTCGGCGAAGCTCGGCGTCGAGAGCGTGGAACAGCTCGTTGATTCGCTCAGCAGATAGGAACTCAGCCATCAGACACGGTCACCAACCGTCGAATCGACGAACAGATTGCGGCGCCGAAACGCCGGAGGCGAGTTGCACAAGAGGTGCAGGCGCAAGGACAGGAGCTCGCTCGCAAACCAGGGGATTTGAAGGGGCTCTATTTGCGCAACCCAAGACGGCGGCTGCACGCGGAGCTGAGCCGCCCTCGTCTCCACCATCGCCGCCAGCTGATTTCCGCGAAGGTCGTCGAGCATCGTTGCAGGCAGGCCGTCTACGACGGTCATGAACGTGGCCTGGGCAAGACTCGCGAGCAGATCGTGTAGCTCCGCAAGTACGTAACTGGCATGAGAGCTTGTCGCCAAGGAACGAACCAAGGCGAGGAAACGGGAGCGCTCGCCCGGGATGAGGCTGTGGAGCATCCACGCGGTCAGATCGAGCCCGCTCGCGCGAGCGCGGCGCACCAAGTCCGCTTTTTGCCCGGGAGTCACACGGAGCTGAATTTGCGCGCTCTTTTTCACGACGTGACCAATCTGGCTCGCGCCTGACACATTGTCAATACGACTGTATTGACACAAGGCATGCGGCCAAATCTGCTAGGGTCGAGCGACACGGGGTCAATTGGGTCACATGCACGGACTGGGAACACGATCACGGGCGCGCTTCGTTGCACTCGGGCTTTGCTGCGCGGCGGCGCTCGGCTGCAACCCGCACGCGCAGATCATCTCCGCCAGCGACGTACCGCGCTGCGCGCCCGTTGCGAGCCGAGAACCGCGACTCATCGTGCGACGCGTGTTCCTGGGCTCGCCCCGCTTTCGACTCGCGAGCGCGCGCGTCGAGCTCGACAACGTCGAAGTCTACAACGCGCCTACCGAGGCGAGCGTGGCACAGCCTTGGGCGGTCGTGTACGACGCACCCGCCGGCTGGGGACCGCACACGCTGAGCGGCGAATACAAGCTGATCTTTCGCGGTCCGGTCACCGACAAGCATCTGACGGTCCCGTTCAGGCACCAAGTCAACGTGCCGCAAGCGGGCACGGCCTGTTCGTCGCTCACGCTCTACATCACGGACGACGCGTCGATTCCGGTCGACGTCTTCACCAAGCTCGACGAGCGCGAA
>DASYCR010000179.1:0-3999 GCA_036500095.1 Polyangiaceae bacterium | reverse complement strand
CCGTTTCCGGTCGCAGCTCGACCAAGGCGCGCTCCCGCACGCGCTCGAGTACGCGATAGCGCGTGCGCGCACGTTGCCCGCCGCTCTTCACGACGCGCGTACGCCCCTGCTCGGTCTCGAGCGGCTGTTCGAGCACACCCGCGTCGCGCAGCGCGGATTTTTTCGTCGCGAGCGCGACGATCGCGACGTACACGCGCTCGGTCTCGTGCTCCGACATCTGCTCTGCGATTTGCGGATTCAGCTTCGGATCGCGCGTGAACGCGAGCACACCCGAAGTGCCGAGGTCGAGCCGCTGATGCACGCCCAGGTAATCGTCTTGCCCGCGCGCACGGAGTCGCGCTTTGAGTCGAGTCACCAGATCGCCGGCCAGCGCCAGGTCACCGCCGTGCACGGCGACGCCGTGCGGCTTGTTCACGACCAACAGGCCGCCGGCTTCGTACAGGATGCGTTCCTCACGGAACGCGGGGAACAGCCGCTCGAACGCCACGCTGCAGCGAGGCTACAGGCTTTTTCGTGAGCTCGCAGCCCGATCTGCAAGCTGCTCGGCCGCGCTCAGGGCGCGCTCAACCAAGTCAGAGTCGCGCCGGTGGCGCTCGTATCGGTGCTGGCGGTGTTTAGCCAGAGGATGTCGGAGGCCGGATACGTCGTGGCGGCGATCGAAGCGTCGCTATCGAAGGTCCACGGACCACTCGCGGGCGTCGCAGCCGAAACCCTAATTGAGTCGACGTACACGACGTCGGTCGTCGCCGAAAACGAGTCCACGCTTCCGCCCGCGATCTCGATGCCCAAGCGGCCGACGATCGTTTCGTCAACCGTGTTCGGGTTCGCTGTGCTCGCGACGTCCCATACGATGTCTTGCCAGCCACTGAGGCTGCTCAAGGTTTGCCAGCCCTGGAACAGCTGCGCGTAGTCTGGCGTGCCGCCGTGCTGGATGTAGGCTTGGAATACGCCGCTCGTCCCGGCGGGCACGTTCACGTGAAATGTGATCGTGGCCGCGCTCATGTCGATGGTGTTCGCGAGCGTAATCACGAAATGGGCCGTGTCGCTCGCCGCCGCGAGCGGAACCGTCAGCACCGCCAGCCCAGTGCCGGTATCGGTCGAAGCGCCGCCCGAACCGGCCTGTGCCGAGCCGGCGCTACCCGCCGACCCACTCGTGCCAGCAGCGGCTGTACCGCCGAATGCGCCACCACCCGAGCCACCCGCGCTAACGCCACCCGAACCGCCAGCACTCGCGCCGGCACTGTTCGTTCCGCCGAAGGCCGCGCCCGCGCTCGATCCGCCCGCACCAGCGCCGCCTGCCGCGAGCTGGCCGCTGCCACTCTGACTGTTTCCTGCGCCGCTTACCGCTTCGCCGGTACCGCCGGCGCCGCTGGCGCCGCTCGAGCTTTGCCCCGGCCCCGCGTCGGTCCCGCTGCTCGAACACGCGAACATGCACAACAGCAAGCACCCCAACGCACCGATCGCGATTGATCTCGACATAGAAATTCCTTTTTCTTTCGCGCTATGCGAAGGACGACACCGTGCGCCTCCCCGAGCCGCGCGAGCGTTGATATCGGCGCGCCAAGCGAGTGTCAATTCGAGATCCGCGTCGACCCGGAACCAGTTCCGGATTTTGCCTGAATTTCACCGTTCCGACCAAGCCGGGACTTTCTTCATCGACGAGCACAAACGCAAAACGCCGCGTGTTACCGCGGCGTCTCGCCTCTCTGGTTCGAAGAGCTTACTTCGCAGCCGGTTTGCCGCCGCGACGCTTAATCGCTCCGTGCACGACCACTAGCCCATTGCGCGAACCCGGAATGCCACCGCGGATCAAAATCAAATTCTGATCGGCGATCACTTTGACGACCTTTTGGCTCAAAACGCTGACGTTCTTGTTGCCGTGCTGGCCCGGCATCTTCATGCCGGGCTTCACGCGACCCGGCGTCATGTTGGTGCCGATCGAGCCACCGTGGCGGCGATATTCGTGCGTACCGTGCGTTTGTACGCCGCCGGCGAAGTGGTAGCGACGGACCACGCCGCTGAAGCCGCGACCGCGCGAGACGCCTTGCACGTCGACGAGCTGGCCCTCTTCGAAGAATTGGTCGACCTTGAGCTCTGCACCGACTTCGAAGCCCGCTGCGAATTCGCCCGCGCAACGCAGCTCGCGCAGCGTGCGGCGCGGCGTGACGTTGGCTTTCTTGAACGCGCCGGCGAGCGCTTTGTTCGTGTGCTTCTCTTTGCGTTCACCCACGCCGAGCACGAGTGCGTCATAGCCGTCCTTGGCTTGCGTGCGCTTGCCCACGACGATCGCGTTCGATTCGATCACGGTGCACGGAATCACGCTGCCGTCTTCGGCGAAGATTTGGGTCATGCCGAGCTTGCGCCCGATGAGGCCCGGATACTGATTCATGATGACTGACCTTGGGTAAGTGGCGGTTCCGCGTCGAGCGCGGCGCCGCGTTACGGCGAGCTGAAAGTGAGCTCGGTCTGCTGAGCAGAGGCGAGCGGATTAGCCGCCAAAGCGCGGCTCGTCAAGCTCGGAGCCGAGCCGAGCGCGGAGAATCGCTTGACGGAGAGTTCTCGGGGTGCATAATCCCGCGCCCGGTCAACGGCTATACCTCTGGTACGGCTCCGCTTTAGCGGCATTTTCCCGATTGGCACAGGACACCATGGCGACGCTCTCGATCATCCAAAACCTCGAATCTGCCGCTCTTCGCAAGGATTTGCCGGAGTTTCGCGTCGGGGACACCGTCGCGGTGCACTACCAAATCGTCGAAGGCGACAAGCTCCGCGTGCAGACGTTCCGCGGCGTCGTGATCAAGCGCCACCGCGCGGGCCTTCAGTCGACGTTTACGGTGCGCAAGGTGAGCTTTAACATCGGCGTCGAGCGCATGTTCTTGCTGCATTCGCCGCGCATTCAGCAGCTCGAAGTGGTGTCGAGGGGCGTGGTTCGCCGCGGCCGCCTCTACTACTTGCGCGACCTCTCCGGCAAAGCCGCCCGCATCCAAGACGAAAAAGACCGCTGATTTTTCGCGGCCGGCAGCTTCCCGGCTATTCGCAAGTGTCCCTCTGCTTCCTCCTTTCGCGCCCGAGCGCGCGCGAAGGCCGGGCATCGAATGTCCCGAAAGTTGCGGCCGACTATTCGCCACATCTCGCGCGCCGTTGCGGCCGACAAGCCACGGGCTCGCCTGCCCGGAAATAAAACAAAGCAGCAGATCCGGCGGGATCGCGGTTTTCGACAGTGAGGCGGCCACATTAGAACTGACCGCACAGGCGAAAGCCTCGTCGCTCGACGCGCGAGCGGCCCAGCGCCATGCGTGCGCAGGGCCAAAAACATCCCAAGACAGAGCGATCACCGCTCCGGCGCGGGTTTTCGCCACGCCGTCTCCGGTGGATGCCCGAAAACGAGCGTTTCACCGCGTTGCGACGCGATAAACCGGGTATGCTGGCCCGCGCTTGGCCGCGCTTGGGGCCAGCGTTCGAGCTCGGGAGTTTTCAAATGATCGCGTGCACGCGGTGCGGCGCTTCGAATCAGCCCACCAGCAAGTTTTGTTTGTCTTGCGGCAATCCCCTCGCCGCACCGGCCGCGCCACCTGCTTACGGCGCGCCGCCGCAAGCTGCTCCACAGCCGCCCGCTCCCGCGCCGGATTGGGGTGCACCGCAGGCTCAGCCTCCCGCGCCCGGTCAGTACGCGCCGCCACCGGCGCAACCGTGGCAAGCGCAACAACCTCCGGGTGCCTACGGAGCCCCGCCGCCACCCGCTGCTTGGGCGCCGCCAACGCCGGATCAAGGCGGCTTTGCGCCGGCTCCTGCTGGTGGCTTTTCGCCTGACGATCGCGCGCGCTTTGGTTCGCCCGAAGGCATGAACCCGTTCAGCGCGACCGTTGCGCCAGACTTCCCCGGCGGGCAAGGCGCAGCGCCACCACAGCCGCAAGGCTACGGCGGGCCGCCCGCACAAGCGTACGCGGCTCCGCCCGGCCAGTACGCGGCTCCGCCCGGCCAGTACGCGCCTCCGCCCGG
>DASYCR010000178.1:0-3534 GCA_036500095.1 Polyangiaceae bacterium | reverse complement strand
AAGTGATCCCAGTCAGCGTTGCGACCGTGCTTGCGCGCCGCCGGGGGTGGCGGTTGCAGCTCGTCGCCCGCGAGCCATTGCCGCACGTCATAGAAGTACGTTTGCTTCGACCAGATCATGCCGGCGAGCGCCTGGCGTTGCACGAGGCGCGCGTCCGGGTTTTCGATCCCCGCTTGTAGCTCGGCGTAAAAAGCGTCCGCTTCCGCGATGCGCTCGGCGAAATGTTGCTCGAAGTCTCTGAACGGCTCGGCTTTGACTTCAGGACTGAGGCGCAGCCAAACCTCCGCGTGTCCGCCTGCCTCGACGCGCAGCGGGAAATGCAGCGCCGCTTTCGTGCCGCGTTGCTCGGGGCAAACCACGCTCTTGTTGCCGTGCACGATGTAGTCGTGAAAGGCGTCTTTCGGGTACGGGCAGGGACCCGGCATGCCGAATACCCGCTGAAAGTTGGTCTCGTTCTCGCAGAACAAAAGCTCGGGTTCACCCTGAAAATGCAGGTGAAAGCTCTTGAGCTCGTGGTGCGAGAGCTCGATTCGTGAGCCAGCGCGCCACAGGCTCGGCTTGGGCGTGTCTCGCTGCCAAGACCAGCTGTTGCGAAAAAAAATCTGCGGCAACAGCCGCAAATTGGCGGCCTCGGGCCCGCGGTTCTCGACGCGAATGCGGATCAGCGTGTCGTTCGGATCGACCTTTCCGTACTCGACGAATACGTCGAAATAACGGCCGTCATCGAACACGCCCGTGTCGATCAGCTCGAACTCGGGTTGATCGCGTCCGCGCCGGCGCTGCTCCTCCACGAGCCGCGCGTAGGGATACTCAGCCTGAGGGTACTTGTAGAGCATCTTCAAGTACGAGTGCGTGGGCGTAGCGTCGAGGTAGAAATATTGCTCTTTGACGTCTTCGCCGTGGTTGCCTTCTTCGTTGGCCAACCCGAACAAGCGCTCTTTGAGGATCGGATCCCGTTCGTTCCAGAGCGCGACGGAGAAGCACACGCGCTGCCTGTGATCGCTGTAGCCCGCGATGCCGTCTTCACCCCAGCGGTAGGCGCGGCTGCGCGCGTGATCGTGCGGAAAGTAGCGCCACGCCTCGCCGGACTCGCTGTAGTCCTCGCGCACCGTGCCCCATTGCCGTTCGCTCAAGTACGGTCCGAAGCGTCGCCAGGGTGAGTTGTAGGCAGGGTTTGCAGCGAGGCGCCGAGCTTCAGTCGATTGCCGGCGGGGCGCGACGCTCTTCATTCTGCCAGTACTAACACCTCGCGGCCGGCGACCCGAACCCGCCGCCGCGGCGCTGAAATTCCGCTCAATTCACGGCCGCCGCCGGACCTGTCACGGCTCAAGCTACTGCCACGCCCAAGCGACGTCGCAGCTCGCCGTACGAGCGGCTCACCGAGAACGAGAGCAGCTCGGCGCGTTGGGCCTTCGCGTCCTGCAGCGTGCCGAAGCGAAAGCGCTCCGCGAGCGGGACCGCAATCTCGACCGAGCCGCACGCGAGTAGCCCCGCCCGCAGCGACGCGAGCTCGACGCGGCGCTGGTAGGCGCGCATGCGCGTGCTCGGGTCGACGTCGGGCTGACGGAGTACCAAGGCTTTGACGTGCTCGAGGTGAGCACCGCGTAGGTGCTTTTTGAGCCCGGAAGCGAAGCGCTTCGCGTCACCTTCGAGCGCGCGCATTTGCACGCGCGGCGAGCCGCCCACCGCCAGCACGGCGGAGAGCAACGCGGACAAGTCAGCGAGCGCCGGGAAGAACACCAAGAGCTCGTGGTCCGGTCGATATTGCACGAGGTGCCGACCCCATAAGAATGCCAGCTGCGGCAAGCCAAGCCCGCTGCCGACCGAACGACTCGCCACGCTCGCCGCGCTGCGCAGCGGGACAGCGCTCAGATCGCCCGGAGCCTCCGGCATCACGTACAGTTCCGGCGTCTTGACGCCGAGCAGCCGCGCCGTCCAGACCAGCGTCTTGGCCAGCGTGGTCGTGCTCTTTTGCGGATCTTGCAGCGCGCTCGGATCGAGCTCGATCGACTTGTGGCGCTTCTGGGCGGCGGCCAGGCCGACCTCGAGCGCCGCCTCGCGCATGGCGAAGATCAGCTGCGTGAGCGGCTCGTCCTTGTCGGGATAGAGATGGCCTTCGAGCCAATCGGTCTCGCGCAGACTCGTGCGCGCGGCGAGCAAGCCCTCGGGGCGATGTTGGCTGGCGACCAGCGATTCGTTGATGTCGGCCTCGCCTAGGAAATCGAGCGCATTGGCGGCGTTCCAGGCCGCGTCGCTGTCGCCGTTGCGCTCGAAGACCGAGAGCGCGAGCCGGAGCGCGGCCGGCGCGGGCTCCGCGACAATCGCCGCGCGCGCTTGTTCCGCGGCTTTTTCGAAATCACCCTGCTGCACGAACAGCGTGGTCAGATCGTTTTGTAGCGCGCGATTGCTCGGATCGAGGCGTGCCAAGCGAGCCATGGCGAGCGCGGCGCGACGCTCATCACGCAACTCGTCCCGACACAAATCGGCGAGCTGCCGCGCGAGCGCGCGAGCTAGCTCGGCGTCCGCCACACGTTCGAGGCAATACTCGAAGATCTCCGCGAGGCGCGCGAATTGCCGGCGGCCCCCGAGCAGCTGCTCGAGGCGCCCGAGCGCGTCCACGTCCGCGGGGGCAAAATGTAGCGCTTCTTCGTAGAGAGCGAGCGCGCGGGCCTCGTCGCCGATTACTTCTTGGGCGGATACGCCCGCTGCCACCAGCTGGGCCGCGGCTCGGCTCGGGTCGGGGAGCGCGTGCGCCAAACGACGGCGCGTGTCGAGCGCAGCGACGTGCTCGCCGGCGCTGAGCTGGAGCGAGAGCAAGCGCTCCTGCGCGACCAGAGCCTTGGGATCGACGGCCGCCCAGCGGGCGAGCCAGGCGCGCGCGCGCTCCGCATTGCCGAGCTCGAGGTACAGCTCGGTCACGCCGTCGAGCGACGCCATGTGATCGGGATCGATCGCGAGCGCGGCTTCGTAGTACGCCGCGGCGTCTTCGCGTCGCGCGACCGTTCGCAGCGCGGAGGCGATCTTCGCGTAGAGCGTCAGGTGATCCGGACCCGGCTTTTCGCTCAGAAACGCGCGCGCGCCCTCGTATTGGCCGAGCGCCGCGTCGAACTGCCGGCGCTCGGCCTGCCGATCGCCGGCGGCGATCAACCCGGCGAAGGTCGGCGCAGCGCCGAACGGCGCGTCGAAAGCGCCGAGCGCGTCGCCCGCGCCCGCGGCATACGCCATCGATTCGGCGGCCGCTGGCGGCACGAGCCACAGATCCCGCGCGCCCGCGAAGTAGCCAGCGGCCGGAATGTCTTCGAACAGCTCCTGCTCGGCGCGCATCGCCTCGAACAAGCCGCGCGCGCTGACGCCGACGCCGGGCGGCTGCCAATCGAGCACGAGCTGCCAGAGGTGCGTGAACGCCGACGGCTCCGCAACGTTCAGGCGCGCGCTCGGCCGCGCCGAGATGATCGCGTTGGTCTTCGAGCGGGCACCCGTCAGGCCGCTACCGAGGGCCTGCACGAAATCCTCCGGGGTGTGGGGCGAGTCGCG
>DASYCR010000177.1:0-1971 GCA_036500095.1 Polyangiaceae bacterium | reverse complement strand
GTGATGTTCATCCCGGTCTTGGCCATTGCGGCTTTGAGCTGGGTGTTGTCGCTCATCATCTTTGCGACGCCGAAATCCAACACCTTGAGCGTGGCGCTTTGACGAGGGCTTTCGCCCAAGACGAAGATGTTCGCGGGCTTGATGTCGCGGTGAGCGATGCCCTTGCCGTGCGCGACGTCGAGCGCGGACGCGACCTGTCCGAGCAGCACAGCCACCTGCGCGATAGTCCAGGGAGGAGCGCCCGCCGCGCGCTCGCGGTCGAGCAGCTCGTCGAGCGGCAGGCCGTCCAGCCACTCCAGCACCATGTACGGCATCCAGTGGCCGTCGGCGGTGGTGTACGTGCCGACGTCGCGCGCCTGCACGATGCTCGCGGTTTGGCTGCTGAGCTCCGTGAGCAGCGCGCCCTCTTGGATGAACTGCTCTTTGAACTGCTCGCGTTGATCGACCGGCGCCGAGGAGAGGCCGTTGAAAAACTTGATCGCGACCGGCTGCTTCCAGATCGTGTGCCGCGCGCGGTAGACGACGGCGAAGCCGCCCTCGCCGACCAAGCGCTCGATCTGATATTTTTCGGCGATCAGAAGACCTACGATGTTGAGCGGGTCGCGTTCAGCCATGGACAGTCTTTCGAGGCTCGGATCCTAGTCCGACTACGCGGAATTTTTCCCGGAATTCGAGTTTTTCTCGGCGAGCGCAGCGTTTGCCGGCTCTGTGGGGGCTCGGCCGAGCAGCACGCCGCGCTCGGCGAGCTCGGCGAGCAGCGCCGCGGCCGCGCTCAGGAACGCGTCGTCGGCCGGGCGTTCGAGCTCGCGTGACGCGCTCGCGATCGCTACGCGGAGCGTGAGCCGCTCGACGAACAGCGCCCGCGTCAGCGCCCGCGCGAAGGGCGAAAGCTCCAGGTAGCGCACGTCGTGCTCCGGGCTTCGATACACGAGCAGCCGAGCGGGCGCGTGCTCCGGGGCGCGCGTATCGGCCGCGTCCTCTGAGAGCTCGTGAACACGCCACGCGTAGTCGACGAGCCGCACGGCGTCGATCGACTCCACGTTCTCGTCGAGTACGAGCTCGGGCAGCACATGGTGCTTCGGGCGAGCGCGCAGCGACGCCAGCTCGATCTGCAGCGCCTCGTGCTCGGCTAGCTCGCCGAGGTAGGCCGGTACGCGCGCGTCCGTCTGCCAGCGCGGCAGCGCGTGCGCGAGAAAATCGCGGGTCACGTCACGCAAGTAATGCGTGCTCGGCGGTGTGGCGAGCAGGTACGCGTCGAAATACTCGTCGAACAACGGGCCCAGTCGCGCGAGCGTGCGCGGGATCGTGGCGCGCAGGGCTTCCTTCAAGTTGTTCCGCACGAGCCGGCGATAAATGAGCAGTCGCTCGAAATCACGCAGTAGCGGCTCGCGATCCACGGCCGACACCTGATGGCGGTCGAGCCAGGCACTGAGCGCGGCGGGATCCGCGGCCGAGATCGGCGGACCGAGGGCGAGCTCGGCCAGCGCGGACTCAAGCGCTCGTTGCATGGCGGCTCTCCCAGCGCTGAGCGCTCCGGCGTTGGATGTCCCAGAGCAGGGCGACCTCTCGGAGCAGCTCGTCCAATGCGGGGACGTCGTTGTCGCGCTCGAGCAGGATCGGCACAGGTCCGGTACGGTCGAGCGTCCACGCCAAGAGCTCGAACACCGGATCTGAAACCGGCGTGCCGTGCGTGTCGAGCAAGAGGCCCGAGTCGAGGCGTGTATGGCCTGCGACGTGGATCTCGACCACGCGCTCGAGCGGGAGCGCCGCGATGAACGCGCGCGCGTCGAAGCCGTGATTCACGGAGTTGACGTACACGTTGTTGACGTCGAGTAAGAGCCCGACGCCGCTTGCCTGGAGCACGCGCTTCAAGAACTCCTGCTCGGGCATTTCCGCTTGGCCCGGGTGCACGTAGTAGCTGATGTTCTCGATCGCCAGCGGGACGCCCAGCGCGTCTTGTACGCGGCGGGC
>DASYCR010000176.1:0-2072 GCA_036500095.1 Polyangiaceae bacterium | reverse complement strand
CCCATGCCGCACCTCGGGTCCACGTCGGCATCGGCTTCCCGGGTCTGAGCTTCGCGATTGGCAGCCCGTACTATGTGGCGCCTGCGCCGGTGGTCTACGAGCGCCCTGTCGTCGAAGAGGAGGCCTACGCACCCGAGACCGTGCTGTATTCGGATCCGCTCTGGGTCTGGGTCCCCGACGTCGGCTACCGCTATTGGAACGGCTTCGAGCGCTCGCGCTGGGAGCACGAGCACGGCTTCGCTCGCCTCGAGCGCCGCGGCTACGAGCACAACTTCCGCGACCACGATCGCTGGTATCGCGAGCACGGCAACTTCGATCGCTATCCGCACGGGCACGACTATCGCGGCGGCGATCACCGCGGCTACGAGCACAACGAGCGCACCGAGCACAACGAGCACGGCTATCGCCCCGGTGGTGGCGCCGAGATTCACCGCCCGGGTCCGGCGCAGGGCCAAGCTCATAACCAGTCGCACGCGCCGCAAGCGCATGCACCGCAAGGCCACGCGCAGAGCCGCGGTGGTGCACCGTCGAGTCACTCGCTGCACCGCTGAGCCCAGCTCGCAGCTCGCACATGACAAGCGCCGCCGCCGTCGCGAGGTCGACGTCGGCGGCGCTTTCGTTTGTCTCAGGCGGTCTCAGGCGAGCGGGCGCGCGCCTTCTTTGAGCGCTGCGGTGCGGTGCGTTTGCACGTCGTGGACGAGCCCGACAAACGCGAGCGCCCGCAGGACGAGCCAGCCGATGTCGAGCTCCCAGGGGCGCACGCCGAAGCGCGCGGAGCCCGGGCAGGCGTGGTGGTTGTTGTGCCAGCCCTCGCCAAACGAAATAGCGCCGAAGAGGAGTGAGTTGCGGCCCTCCTCGACGGCGCCCGCGATGCTGTAGTTGCGATACCCGCTGGAATGCGCGTGCGCGAACCAGCCCACGAGCTCATGCATGATCATCGCGATTGTCACGCGGGCACAGACGCAGCCCACGGCGCCGCCCAAGCCGAACGCGAGATAGGCGGGCACAGCGACGGTGAGCTGCAGCGGGCGCCACAGCCATTCGAGCGCGTTGACGACGACAACGCCGCCGCGGTCGAGGCCGGCGAGCGCGTCGCTCGGGTCGGGCGCGTGCGCAGGTGGGACGTGGAGGCAGTGCAGGTTCCACCAGAAGTCGCGCAGCAGTCCGTGCTCATAGCGATAAAAGCGCGGGCAATCGGCGCGATTTTGCCAATAGTCGCGAATGCGATGCACTCGCATGAGCGTGAGTGGCCCGGCAATGCCTGCCAGCGCCGCGAGCACCAGCAGCACGGCGCGGGTGCGCGGGCCCATCCGATAGGTGCGGTGAATGACGCCGCGGTGCAAGCCCACGGAGTGACCCACGCAGACCGTGAGCACGGTGAGCGCCACTGACGCAATCACCACGTCGACGCGCAGCGCGCTGCGGAACCAGAGAAGCGACGGCAGCAACATCAGCACGAACCACGCGGTCTTCTGCGGGGCCCAGCGGATGGCGCCGTCGCTACATGTGGTCACGCGCTCACGGCGCGAACAACGCGGTGTTGTCGATGTGGATGGCGTAGTCGCCGATCTTGTCGCCCTTCATCTTGAACACGTTCACGAACGGGCACGCGAGCTGCTTGCCATCGTGGCGAGTGTACCGCACCGATCCCTGCACAGCGACGTCATCGCCGTCATTCCAGATGTGCAGCAGCGTGTGCGCGGAGCCGGCGATGGCCGAGAAGAACCCGGCGACGGACTCGCGCACCGCGCTCTGGCCGACCACGGCAGGCGC
The DNA here is from genome assembly GCA_036500095.1 of Polyangiaceae bacterium. Taxonomy (GTDB): domain Bacteria; phylum Myxococcota_A; class Polyangia; order Polyangiales; family Polyangiaceae; genus PMG-095. Next base: position 299 of record DASYCR010000176.1, on the reverse strand, counting down.
GTTGGCGAAGCGAAACACGCCGTCGGGCGCGAGGAAGGACGCGAATGCGTCGGCGTTCTTGGCGTCGATCGCACGAAAGAGGCGAAGCACAGCGTCTTGGTTCATGCCGTTCATATAGTTCAAGAGGCCTTGAACCGCAAGCGCTCCCAGGCGATCAGGACGCCGCCTTGGCGTCGCGAGTGCGCTTGGCGACGGCCCAGAACAGGACCCCGCAGAGCACGAACACCACGAGCGGGATGAGCTCGGTGGCGAGGTAGGTCCAGCGTTCGTCGGGTTTCCAGCCCTTGGGCGTGTAGTCG
>DASYCR010000175.1:0-4045 GCA_036500095.1 Polyangiaceae bacterium | reverse complement strand
GTCGCAGTGCTCGCAACGGGCGTCAACGTGGTCGATCTGGCGGCGGCGCGCGCGCGCGGTGTCGTCGTGTGCAACGTGCCCGCCTACAGCACGGCGAGCGTGGCCGAGCACGCGATCGCGCTCATGCTCGAGCTCTCTCATCGCGTCGGCTTGCATGACGCGTCCGTGCGCGCGGGAGACTGGCAGCGCTGCGCCGATTTCTCGTACACGAAAGCGCCGCTCGTCGAGCTCGCAGGCAAGCGTCTCGGCATCGTCGGCTACGGAGAGATTGGACGGCGGGTTGCTGGCGTAGCGCGCGCGGTCGGCATGAGTGTATTCGCAGCCCAGCGCGCGCCGGGCGTAGCCAGCGCAGCGGATGGTGTTCAGCGACTCGAGCTCGACCAGCTGTTTCGAGAATGCGACGTGCTCTCGCTCCATTGCCCGCTCACGCCGGAGACGGCGCGCCTCGTTTCGCGCGAGCGGCTGCGCTCGATGAAGCCTTCCGCTTTCTTGATCAACACCGCGCGCGGCGGTCTGATCGACGAGGCGGCGCTGGCAGAAGCGCTGAAATCCGGGCAAATTGCCGGGGCCGCGCTGGACGTGCTCTCGAGCGAGCCACCGAGGGCGGATCATCCGCTGCTCGGTCTCGAGCGCTGCATCCTGACGCCGCACGTCGCCTGGACGAGCCTCGAGGCGCGTCGCCGGTTGCTCGCGATCACGGTCGAAAACGTGCGCGGTATCTTGTCAGGACGACCTGTGCACGTCGTGTGAGCGTGCGAGAATACCTGCGAAGGCGACCCTGACATGTCGACCCACGCCAGCGCCGAGCTCGAGCCAGCCTCCGCGTACTTCGGATTTCGGACGCCGTGTCGCTATCGGCTCACGCGCTTCGTGTTCCTGCGCGCGCTCGGAGTGGTTTACCTTTTTTCGTTCCTGACGCTGGTCAATCAATGGCGTCCGTTGCTCGGCTCGCACGGGCTGTTGCCGGTCGTGGAGTTCTTGGCTCGCGTGCGAGCGGAGCTCGGCTCGACCGGAGCCGGTTTCTGGCGGCTCCCGTCGTTGTTTTGGTTCGGCTCCAGCGACGGATTTTTCATGGCCTGCGCGTGGCTGGGTCTCGCTCTTTCACTGGTCGTGACGCTGGGCTTTGCGAACGCGCCGATCATGGCCGTGCTTTGGCTCCTGCATTTGTCGTTCGTGAAGGTGGGCCAGATCTTCTACGGATACGGCTGGGAGTCGTTGCTCGCCGAGACCGGTTTCCTCGCGATCTTCTTGGTCCCCGGTTGGTCGCCGCGACCGTTCGTCGAGCCCGTGCCTTGGCCGGTGATCGTGCTCCTACGCTGGCTCACGTTCCGCGTGATGTTCGGCGCTGGCTTGATCAAGATCCGCGGCGACAGCTGCTGGTCGGATTTGACCTGCCTTTTCTACCATTTCGAGACTCAGCCGCTGCCGGGCCCGCTGAGCGCGGCGTTTCATCGCCTACCGCACGGTGTGCTCGAGGCCGGCGTGGTGTTCAATCACTTCGCCGAACTCATTGCGCCGTTCGGAGTGTTCGGTCCGCGCCGCGTGCGGCTCGTGGCAGGGGTCGTGATCATCGTGTTCCAGTTGACGCTGATCGCGAGCGGCAACCTCTCGTACCTGAATTGGCTGACAGTGGTGGTCGCGCTCTCGTGCTTCGACGACGGCGTTTTTCAATATTGCTTTCTCAAACGCATTCGCAGCGCTGCTCCCGCAGAGCTGCTCCCGCGCGCACGGCGCAACGTGATCGTCGCGCTGTGCGTGTTGATCGGTGTGCTCAGCATCAACCCCGTGGTCAATCTGCTCTCGCCGCGGCAGGCGATGAACGCGTCGTTCGATCCGCTCGACCTCGTCAACACCTATGGCGCGTTCGGCAGCGTGAATCGTGAGCGCGACGAGGTCGTCTTGGAGGGAACCTGGGACGCAGGTCCCGACGCTCACTGGCTCGAGCTCGAGCTGCCCTGCAAACCCGGAGACCCCGAGCGGAGGCCGTGTGTCGTCGCGCCTTACCAATACAAACTCGATTGGCAGCTGTGGTTTGCGGCTTTCGAGCGTCCAGAGCAACAACCGTGGTTGATCCATTTGGTCTACAAGCTCCTGCGCGGCGATCACGAAGTGGACGTGCTCTTCGCACGCCAACCGTTTCACGAGCGAGCCCCGCTGCGCGTGCGCGCGCTCTACTATCGCTATGAATTCGCGCCCCACGCGAGCCGCGCGTACTGGCAGCGCGAGCTCTTGGGCGTCTATTTACGCCCGCTGTCGCTGGAGGACCCGTTTCTGCAGAGCTATTTGCGCCGCGCGGGCTGGGCGCGCTGAGCACTCACCCGCGCCTCAATCCAGACCGCCAATCAGGCAAGTCGCACGCGCCTGTGCGCAAGCGACGGCTCCCACGCCCATCACGGTTTGTCCGATCGAGCCGCCGCCGGAACCCATGCTCGAGCCGTAATACTGAGTGAGGCAGGAGCAAGAGCTACTGCCGTTGCCGCTCGCGGCGCAGGTAACTATCGTCAAGGACGAGGAACACGTTTGAGTGACCTGGCAGGAGGAATCGGTATCGACTTCTGATACCGAGCACTGCGACGGTGGAGGCGGCGGAGGAGGAGGTGGTGGCGGAGGTGGTGGTGGCGAACAAGTCGCGAGCAGGGATTGAAAGTAGTTGCAGGAGACTGTCGCGGCTTGCTGCGCCGAGTCGCAACTGCCCGACGTCATCGAGAGCACCGCCGTGGCGCAGTCGACGAACTCTAGGTAGTACGTGCTGCACACGCTCGCGTAATAAGCGCTGCCCTGCACGCACGCGTCAAAACAGGTCTGGCTGTCTGGGTACTCCACGGGGCAGAGAGGTACGAGGAGCTTGCACGCGTCCGTGCAGGAGTCGATCAGGCTACCGCCCGCTCCTGCGGACGCGCCCACGCCAATGCTGCCCGCGGTGCCATACGAGCCGCCCGTGCCATAAACACTGCCGCCGACGCCGTACGTCGCTCCCTCGCCGTAGCTGACACCCGCCGCCCCGCCGTCGATATGGTAGACGATGCCGCCCGTCGCTCCCTCGCCGTAGCTCGCTCCCTCGCCGTAGCTCGCTCCTGCGCCCGCACTGGCGCCGCTGGCACCCGGGGGGCTCGCGCCTTCATCGAGTATCGAGCGGCCTCCACACGCGGCGAGCGCAGCGCCGGCGCTCAGCACCACCCAGCTGTAAGATCGCATGGCAAGAGCCTAGCATGGTGCACGTTATCCGCAGCAACTCGCCGGGCGCTTGGCGTCGCAGCGCTCGGACGCCGAGACCCGCCAAATTTGCTGGTGGCAGCGACTTTGGCAGCTCTGAATACTGATCCCGCATCCGTTGCTGTCGAAGTCATAGTTGTAGGTGCAGTTGTCGGAGGCCGGCGCGTCGTCCGTGCCGTCGCAACACTTGGCAGGATCACACGTCGTGCATTGGCACATTTGGCTGTGCGTGATGCTCGATCCGGGTTTCGGATGGCCTTGAATGATGCCCGCACTCGGCATGCCACTCGCGGTCGGACCGGTCGCGCAGCTACTCGCGATCAATGCCCCAAGCGCGAAGCCGAAGACTCTGAACGCACGCCGGACGGTTTGCGCGCACATGCTGGCCAGCATACCGATTCGACACGCCCGAGGGCGTAGGCATGGGTCAAGAGCTCGTCACGAACTCCGCCAAAACCCCGAGCTTCTTCGCCCAATAGGCCTTCATCTGTTCGGCAGCGCCTGGGCCCTCGATGCGGTGGTGTTGCACCGTGACTTGGGCTTTGCCCCCACCTTTGTCGAGAAAATCGACGTCGATGCGGCTGGTGCCTCGGCCCCAGCGCGCGCGGATCAGCTTGGAGGCGGTGGCCTTGTGAATCGTGAAGCGATCGTCCGCGAGCCACTTGTTGCGCTCGCTCGGCTCGAGCCAGAGCTTGAACAGCTTGGCGAGCGGCACGTCGAGCGTGCGCGAGACACCGATCTGATAGCCGTCGGGCGCCTGATGCTGATCGCGCTTTCCGCGAGCCTGCTCGTAGGCGACGGTCACCATCTGCTGCCACCAAGGGCCCACGCC
>DASYCR010000174.1:0-6594 GCA_036500095.1 Polyangiaceae bacterium | reverse complement strand
CCGGCTCGTCCGGCACGGGTGTACGCTCACCGCGCAGCGAAAACACGCGCCATTCGCCGCTCTCGAGACGCGAGTAGAACGGCGCGCACAGGCCTTCACTCCGCACGAAGTCCCAGCCGTCTGCCAACCAGAGCGACGGCGTCTGGTAGCCATGCTCCTCGACGAAGGCGCTCAGTTCGGCCCACGTGACGAGCCGAGAGGCGAACGAGAAGGGCTCGAGATACACGCGATGACGCGGTTGCTCGTTGTCGAACGCAAAGCCATCGCCCCGGCTGCCGCACTCGACGAGGCCGCCCTCATGGCGATGAAACTCGAGCGCTCCTCGCGCAGACGAAGGCGTTGCCACGCCGGGGTGCGTATCAGCGCGCGCCTCGAGCGAGCGATAGACGGGCGCCAGCGGATTCTGCGCGAAAGCGTGCAGGACGTCCGTCAGCAATAGCTCCTGATGTTGTTCCTCGTGCGCCAAGCCGAGTTCGATGAGCGGCAGAACCTCGGCGAGCTCCGGCGGAGCGAGCGAGCCGAGCACCTCGATCATGCGGCCGTCGATCGCGCGACGATAGGCGCCGATTTCACGGGCTGTCGGCCGCGTGAGCAAGCCGCGCGCGGCGCGCGTGAAAGGAGTACCGAGCGCGTTGTAGTAGGAATTGAAGATCGAGCCGAAGCGCGCGTCGAACACCGGGACGCCGCGCGGGGCGAGCAGAAACGTCTCGAAAAACCAGGTCGTGTGTGCGCGATGCCATTTGGTTGGGCTGCAGGCGGGCATCGACTGCACTTGCTGGTCTTCGTCCGAGAGCGGAGCCGCGAGCTGTTCGGTCCGCGCTCGAACGCTTTGATAGCGTTGCACGAGGCGCTGCGCGGATCCGTCGGTCATCGGCGGGTGAGGCTCAGAGTGGCGACAGTTCGCCGAGCACGGTCGGTAGGAGTTCGTTGACGGTCGGGTGAATGAACATAGCGCGTTGGAGGGTGGTGTACGGCGCGCGGGCGTACATCGCTGCCAGCAGCGTGTGCACGGCCTCATCGCCCTCGATGCCGAAGATCGCGGCGCCGAGCAGCTGATGCGACTCGGCATCCACCAGGACCTTGATGTAGCCGAGCGTCTCGTCGCGCTCGCGTGCCCGCCCGACGCGACTCATCGGCAGCCGCCCGACCAGCGCTCGGCGGCCACTGTCGCGGACTTGCCGCTCCGTCATGCCCACACGACCGAGCGGCGGGTCGAGATAGAGGGCCTGCGCCGAAATACGATCGGTCACCTTGCGCGGATCGTTGTCGAACAGATTGGCGGCCAAGACTTCGTAGTCGTTGTAGGAAGTATGAGTGAAGGCGCCGCGCCCGTTGACCTCCCCGGTGGCCCACACGCCGCTTTCGCTCGTCTCGAGCGCGTCGTTGACTTGGATGTAGCCGCGCTCGTCACACTCGACCTGCGTGTGCTCGAGTCCCAGATCATCCGTGTTCGGGCGGCGCCCGGTGGCGAGCAACAGATGCGAGCCGCTGACCTCGCGTGGGTTTTGAGCTTCCGAAATATTCAGCACGACGCCGGACCCTCGCTGCTCGACGCCAAGCGCCGAGCTACTCACTCGCACGACGACACCCTCGGACTCTAGCAGTGTCTTGGCAAGGGCCGAAGCGTCCTCGTCCTCTCTCGGAATCAGCCGAGGCGCTCGCTGTACCACCGTCACTTGGCAACCAAAGCGTCGGAAAATCTGCGCGAATTCCAGGCCGACGTAGCCGCCGCCGAGGATCAGCAAATGTTCGGGTAACGCACCGACATCCATCACGGATTCGTTGTCGAGGTGTGGCGTTCTTGCCAAGCCGGGGACGTCTGGCCGGGCGGCTCGCGCGCCGACATTGATCACGATTTTTTCAGCCTCGAGTAACCGGTCCGCAATGCGAAGCGTACGAGGGCCCTCGAAACGCGCGTGCCCTTGGATCAACGACAAGCGCTCGGTTTCGCTGAGCCAACGGCGTAGGCTCGTCCGCGATTGCGCGACCACGGCGTCCTTGCGCGCTTTGATCGTGGGCCAATCAGCGCACGCTGGCCCCGGCAACGTGATGCCAAATTCAGCGGCGCGCGCGACGAGGTGCGCGACACGCGCGCTCGCAACCAGCGTTTTGCTGGGGATGCAACCGGTGTTGACGCACGTGCCGCCGAGCTCCCCGCGCTCGATCAACGCCGTACGCAAACCCTGTTTGGCCATGCGTACGGCGATAGAAGGACCTGATTGCCCCGCGCCGATCACGATTGCATCGAAGAGCTCCGACATGACCTCTTATAAAGGCAAGCGCCGCGCCAGTGGCGTATTTTTCGCCAACTCCAGCGCGAAACTCGATCCGGAACGCATCTCCGAGCCGAGGTACTAGGATGCCGCAAGGAGGCCCCGCTCCGTGCGCATGATCCATTTCGACGCCGTGAGCAAACTCTATGCGAACACGACGGCCTGGGCGCTGCATCCGACCACGTTCACGATCGAGGCGGGTGAGCTCATGGTGCTCCTCGGTGAGTCCGGCAGTGGCAAGACCACGCTGCTCAAGATGGTCAATCGTCTCGTACAACCGAGCTCGGGAGCCGTGCGCGTGTTCGAGCGCGACGTGCGCGAGCAAGATCCGATCAGCCTTCGCCGTGGCATGGGCTACGTGATCCAGAACGTCGGGCTGTTTCCACACTTCAACGTGGCCGACAACGTCGCCGTCGTGCCGCGGCTCTTGAAGTGGCCGGAGTCGCAGGTAAGAGAGCGAGTCGACGAGCTGCTCGAGCGCGTCGGTCTTTCGGCTGCGGAATACCGCGCGCGCGCGCCGCACCAGCTGTCGGGCGGCCAGCGCCAGCGCGTCGGGATTGCGCGCGCGCTGGCGGCTCGCCCCAAGATCCTCCTGCTCGACGAACCTTTCGGAGCCCTCGACGCGCTCACCCGTGCAAACTTGCAGCTCGAGCTACGCCGGCTGCACGAGGCGCTCGGCCTCACCACCCTGCTCGTCACCCATGATCTGGCAGAAGCACTGACGCTGGCTGATCGCATCGCCGTGCTGCGCTCGGGCGAGCTTCGTCAGCTCGGCACGCCGGCTCAGTTGTTACATGCCCCCGCCGACGCCTACGTCGCCGAGCTCATTCAGAGCGTCGTCGCGCAGGCAGCGCGCGTGAGCGAGCTCGCGCGCCGAGCGAGTTCATGAATCGAGCGCTGTCCGAGCTCCTGACGGGCCTGCCGCCGCTGCTCGCCAGCCACATCGCGCTGACGCTCAGCGCGGTGACGGCGGGCGTCGTCATCGCACTGCCGCTGTCACTCGCCGCGATTCGCTGGCCGAAGCTCGCCTATTTTTTGCTCGCAGCGACGACGCTCGTGCAAACCATTCCGGGTCTGGCCTTGCTCGCGCTGATGGTGCCGTTGATCGCGGCTACCGGCGGCCTGTTCGTGGGCGCCTCCGCGTTCGGCTTTACGCCCGCGGTGATCGCGCTGTCGCTCTACGCGCTCCTGCCGATCTTGCGCAACGCGGTGACGGGCTTGCTCGGTGTCGACGACGCGGCGGTCGAAGCGGCGCGAGGTATGGGCATGTCCCCTCGACAACTATTTTTCGATGTCGAGCTGCCGTTGGCGGCTCCGGTGATCGCGGCGGGCGTTCGCACCGCGGCGACCTGGACCGTCGGCGCGGCCACGCTCGCGACGCCCGTGGGTCAACGCTGCCTCGGCAACTACATCTTCGCCGGTCTGCAGACGCGCAACTTCCCGATGGTCCTCATCGGCGTGGCCGCAGCCTCGCTGCTCGCGCTGCTGCTCGATCTCGGTCTCGCCGGCATCGAGCGCGGCCTCGCCGCGCGCAGGGCTGGCCTCGTGCTCGGAGCGTGTGCGGGGCTCGTGCTCTTGCTCGGAGCAGGCTTGGCCAGCGCGCGGCTCAGCTCGCCGAAGCCGAGCGCCGCGCCGGCCGATCCCCCAGCGACAGCACGCGCGACCGCGCCAACCGAGCATCACCCGGCCGTCACCAAAGTGCGCTTGGGCGCCAAGACATTCACCGAGCAATATATTTTGGTAGCAGTCCTCCGGCGTCTGCTCGAAGCGCAAGGTATCGCGGTAGAAGTTGCCGAAAGTTTGGGCTCTACCGTCGTCTTCGACGCGCTCCGTCACGGTGACGTGGACGCCTACGTCGACTATTCCGGCACGATCTTCGCCAACGTCATGAAGCGACAAGCCGGCGGCTCGCGCTGGCAGGTCGACGCGGAAGTAGCGGCCTACCTCGGCCGCGAAGAACACGTGCGGGACTTGGGCACGCTCGGCTTCGAGAACGCGTATGCGCTCGCCGTGCGTCGCGAGACGGCCGAGCGGCTCGGCTTGCGAAGCATCGCCGATCTGGCGGGACCTGCCGCGTCGCTGCGCATCGCTGGCGACTACGAATTTTTCGGACGCCCCGAGTGGGCCTCGGTGCGTGACACCTATCGCCTGCACTTCAAGAGCCAGACGAGCTTCGATCCGGCCTTGCTCTATGAGGCGCTCTTGAAGGACGAAAGCGATGTGGTCGCCGTCTTTTCCAGCGACGGCCGCATCGCAGCCGACAATTTGGTCGTGCTCGCCGACCCCGCCGCGGCGCTGCCGCCGTACGACGCGATCCTGCTGCTCGGTCCGCGCGTGTCGGACGACGCACTCGTCGTGTGTGCTCTGTCGGTGCTCCGAGACTCGATTCCGGTCGGGCTGATGCGACAAGCCAATCAGAGCGTCGACCGCGCCGTGGACAAGGCATCGCCGGCCCAAGCCGCCGCCTGGCTCTTGGAGCAGGCCAAGATCGCGCCCGGAGCGTGCCGGCCGCGCTGAGATTGCGCTCCCCAAAACCCGACTCAGCTGCGACAACCTGCCACGCCTCGTCGCAGCGCGCCGCAACTGAAGGGTCAGACCTCGACGCCTGCCGGCAGACCCCTCTTGCGCGACAAATTGCCGCGCGCGTCCGTGCGCCGTTTGCCGACTAAGATACCTCTATCCAAGTGGCGCTGCACGCCGCAGCGTGGTGAAACCTACACCGAAACGCACGCCCTGCACGGAGACCTCCATGATGACATCCTTTTTCAACAAGAAGCTCGAGCGTGGCTCGCTCGCACTCGGTCTCGCATTCCTGCCATGGCTCGCGCTGTCGACGCTCGTCGGTTGCTCGAGCGACGCAAAGCCCGTGGCGCCTCCGGGTACGGCCGACGCAGGCCCGACGTGTGCGGCGCCGGGGGGCCCCGAATCGGGTCCCATAGACGCGCATTGCGATGGCGACGGCGGACCCATCGTCCAAGAGACCGGCGTGTGCCAGATGGCGATGGCGGCTGCCGGCACCGACTACGGCGATCCCATCTACAACACCAGCGGCAGCGACGACGACTGCAAGTACAACGTCTCCTATACTGCCACGCCGATCTGCGAAAACGCCGGAGTGACGTTCATGGTGACCGCCAAGAAGCGGACCGCCGATAACGCACCGCTCACCGGCGCCGCACCATTCGTCGAAGCGAACATCGGGACGCACATCGGGCAGACCGCCGCGCAAACGACCGTCGAGCAGACCGGCGGCGTGTACCAAATTGGGCCAATTCAATTCGACCAACCCGGTGAGTGGACCATACGCTTTCACTTCTTCGAGGAGTGCGCAGACGATCCGGAAGACTCGCCGCACGGCCACATCGCGTTCCTCGTGAACGTGCCCTGAACCGAAACCGAAGAGCGAGCGCTAGTTGTACTCCGCCGGCATCAGCAGATGCGGGCCCACCGTCCGCGTGGTAGTTCCACGGAGAGTTGTACCGTGAGGCTCGGGATTCGCTCCGCGATCGTCTGCTTGCTCCTGCTGAGCGGTTGCGCGCACGTCGCGCCCTATGAGCGCGGCCGGCTCGCTCACCCGACCATGCGCATGACCGAGCTGGCCGAACCAGCGGAGGTGCATGTGTACAGCGTGCACGAAGGCGCGGCGGGCGGCACCGTGGGCGCCTCGAGCGGATGTGGCTGCAATTGACGTGGCGCGCGCGAGCCTGCGTGGGACTCTCGCTCCTGGCGACCAGCGCCGCCGCTGAGAGCCCTGCACCCGCGCCCGTCGTGGAGCGCGCAGCGCTGCAAGCCACGACCTACTCCGACTCCGACCACGTGATCGTCGTCACGCCCGTCGCGAGCGGAGAGATCGGCGATCGCCAGGAGCGCTGGAACGTGCGCGGGCAATACTTGGTCGACGCCATCTCGGCCGCCTCCGTGGATATCGTTTCAACCGCTTCCTCGCATTGGCGAGAAACTCGCCAGGCCGGCACTCTGGAAGGGAGCTACAAGCCGAGATCCGTGGGCGCGAAGGTGTCGGGCGCCTTTTCCAGCGAGCCCGACTATTTGTCGTTCGCGGGCGGCGCTCTACTGACTTGGGACTTCGCCGACAAGAACGAGACGCTCTTGCTCGGCTACTCGCTCGATCACGACACGATTGGCCGCGCGCACACGCCCTTCAGCGTGTTCTCTCACCGGCTTTGGCAGCACGCCCTCAACGTCGGCGTGACGATCACGCTCAGCCGGGCGGCCATCTTGTCGCTGCTCGGCGACGTCATGGTAGAGCGCGGTGACCAATCGAAGCCCTATCGCTACATTCCGATGTTCGATGCGCTCGTGG
>DASYCR010000173.1:0-1533 GCA_036500095.1 Polyangiaceae bacterium | reverse complement strand
ACGCGCCGCCAGAGCCGAGCGCACGGCTCGCTCGATCGCCCGGCGCCGCGCCCCCTGCGGGGCTCGCGACCGTGGACTCGCCACTGTCAGCGCCGAGCGCAAGCGCAGGTCGAGCGTCGAGCCCAACGCCGAGCGCCGCGCCCGCTGCGAGCCCGTCCGCACGCGCCTCCGCGTCCCCACCGCAATCGATCACGAGTCCAGATCTCACGGCTCCGCCCAGCACCAAAGCCTCGCTCTTGAGCGCGGAAATGCACTGCGATCAGAAAGACGCCGCAGCCTGCATCTTGGCGGCGCGCAGCTACGAAGCGGCGAGCGCAGGGGTTACTGATGCCGACAAAGCCGCAAAATATCGAAAAATTGCGCTCACCCTTTGGATCAGCCAGTGCGACCGCAACTCAGCGTCGGCCTGCGCCACGCTGACCGACATGTATCGCGCGGGCAACGGCGTGCCACAGAGTGATCGCAACGCGGACGCGCTGCTCGCACGCACCCGTGAGCTATGCCACTACAACGACGCGCCCGTGTGTCATCAACTGCCCGCGCTGTGAAACGCGCCGGCGCCGGCTACTCGCGGCGCTAAAATACCCCTGGAAGCAGCGCTCGCCGCCGCGCTGGGTACGCCTCACGCCCGTCGTCACCCGTGAACTCGCGCTTGTAGGCCACGTGACGCGTGTGCGCCCAGGCGCCCAAGATCCCCGCTCCAACGAGCATGAACGAGAGCCCGGCCAGCGTTTGCGTGGCGATGTTGAAGCCAACCCAAGCCAAGATCTCGCACAGGTAATGCGGACAAGAGACCCACTCGAACAGGAATCCGCGTGGGAGGCGTTTGTCGCGGCTCCCGAGCGGTCGTAAATCGCGCAGCATGCGGTGAGCTCGCGCATTGCCCGCTTCCGCAAGCACGAACACGAACAGACCGAGCGCCTGCACGCCGAGCCCCGGAGCGCGATGCGTCGAGGCCGTCACCGACCAGGCGATCCACGCAGCGAAACCCCAGTAATAAACATACTCCGTCAGATAATCACCGGCCCCAATGCGAGGCTTGCCGTAGCGATGCACGAAGGCCGACTCCAATGTTCGGCGTAGGAAGTGCGCGCTCCATAAAACCGCGGCCAAGAGCGCATTGCTCGACCAGCCGGTGCCACGCGCACGAAAGACCAACGCGCCCCCAAATACGATCAGCGTGACCGCGTAGCTCAGCACGTTGTGCACTCGTGGGCGCATGCCTCACTCGCCTCCCGCGGGCTGGTCCGCGGCATAGGTAACGCCCACGGCTTGCCGCCACTGATCCAAAGTGCGCGCATTGCCCAGTGAGTCCGCGTGGCTCATCTCGCGCGCTTCGCGGCGCTCGATCTGCGCGGCCACGGCGTCGACCTCGTACACATACAAGCTATCTGGCGCCTCGACGCGCACGATTTCTGGCTCGCGCGAAGGCCGTTCAATCACGATCTCGGTGCAGCCGCCTTCGCGCGCCGGCAAGAACGGCTCCCGCACGAGCAGCCGCCCTTCTCGTCCGAAGACCCGCACCACGTTGTC
>DASYCR010000172.1:0-6810 GCA_036500095.1 Polyangiaceae bacterium | reverse complement strand
CTGGTTTCGCGCCCTGCCCAACATGCTCGACCAGGATTCCACTCTACTCATGCCCGCCTACGACGCCGTCATCCGTGAGCACGAGTTCTTCCGTGAGGTTTTCGGTGTCATTTAGCTCACGAAATGAGGGGATGACTCAGGCTTTCCAACAAGTTGCGAATGTCGCGGGAGTTTTGGACAGGAAGTCGGCAAGAAATGTGAGTCTCACCACCACAGCTCGGCGCTCAGGTGAGCGCTGCGACCGGGCAATGGATAGCCGATCAGATCGAAGTGGCGGGCGTCGAGGACGTCGTCGACGGCGGCGCGCAGCGTGAGGAGCTCGTCCCCGAGCGAGAGCGAGCCGCCCAGGTCGAGCGTGGTCGAGGCGGGCAGCACGATCAATCCCGCGGGATCGGCGACGCGCGCGGCGCGATAGCTGAGCCGCGCGTCGAGCGCGGCGCGCCGGAGGGTGCCTGTCCTTTCGACGAAGCCTTCGACGTATTCGCTCAGCACGAGTCGCGACCGGTAGGGGAGAATGTCGTTGTTCGTCGTGCGGCCAGCGGTCGTATCGCGCGGGTCGAGCAAGCTCAACGCGAGCTGCGAGCGAGCATGGTGAAAGAACTCGTCATGAAGATCCAGCTCCGCGCCCAGTAGGCGAGCGCTGCCGACATTGTACGGCTGAGCGCTGCCCAGCGACGAGCGACGGTACGCGATCAGATCCGCGACTTCGCGGCCGAAAACGAAGAGCTCGAGCGCGTGGCGCGTCGGACCCCACTCTTGCGTGACGCGCGCACCCAGGTCGGCGCCGTTGCCACGTTCGAGCCCGAGTGCCTGGTTGCCACGCACTACCTCGGAGACGCCGTACAGCTCGCCGAGCGTCGGCACTCGCACGTAGTGTCCGAGGTTGCCACGCAGCTCGAGCGCGCCGAGCTTGAGCAACGCGCCGGCGCGCGCTTCTGGGGCGAGGGACGCGCAACCGTCGCTCGCGCGCGCGCTCCGCGTCTGGTCGCAGCTCTCGACCACTAGCGCTGACAGCGTGAGTGAGGACGTCAAATCGCCGATCAACGCGACACGCGCGGAGGCGCTACGCCGCTCGGCGCGCAGCGAACCGATGTAGCCGCTTTGGCTCGCCGCGCTGTCGAGCGCGAGGCGCTCGAGTTCGGCATCGGCTCCCAGCGCCACGCTGAGCCCGTCCGCGCCGAGCGTGAGGCGTGCACCTTGACCAAAGCGCGTGCCTCGCGAATCGACGCGCGTGGTGAGTAGGCCGAGCTCCCCGTTGGGATCCGAAATCGAGTACGCGGCGCTCAGGGCTTGGCTCTTCAGCTCGAGCTCACAGCGCCCGCCGCCGCTACACGGTGTTTTGGCCGACAGACCCGCCAAAACGCGCTGGCTGTGCGCGCGCGCCGAACGCGCCGGAGTCGCCCCGAGCCCGCTCACCCCCTGCTCGCGCTCGAACGCGTTGAAGACCGTGACGACTCGCGCGCCGCCGGGCGCGAGTTCGCTGCGCGCGATCGCCCAGGCGTCGCGGGACGTGTAGTCGGCGTTCGGCCGGCGCACCACGCGATCGTCGCTCGTGCCGAGCGTGCCGCGATCGTCGAGGTACGGATAGTCGTTTTGCGCGCCCGCTCCGCGCAGCGCGACGAGCGCCCCGCTGCGGCCCTTGGCGACTTCGCCCGCGACGAAGCCGTTCCGCTCTCCGAAGCTGCCGACTCCAGCGCCCGCGCCCAGGCGCGTCTTGCGCGGCAGACGCGGCTCGAAGAACACCGCGCCGCCGATCCCGAGGCGCTCGGCGTCGGCCGGCGCGTTGCCGCGATAGACCTCCACGCGCTCCAGCATCCACAGCGGCACGAGCGACAGATCGGCGCCGCCGCTCACGTCGTCGTTGAGGCGGATGCCCGCCAGATAGACCGGAGTCTGCGCGCTGCTCGCGCCGCGCAGCGACGCGCTCGCGAGCTCCGAGCCCGCGCCCGTTTCGGCAATTTGAACGCCGGGCACGTGGCTCAGTACGGCCGCCGCGCTGGCGCCGGGGCGCACGAGCTCCGCGCGCGCAATGCGGCTGCCGGCGATGGTCGGGTCGCGCGACGGCCGCTCGTTCTCCTGGCCCTGCACCGTGACCTCGAGCGGCTCGCTCGCTTGCCCCGTGCTCGGCTCGGCGCGCGCGCGCTGCGAGGCGAGTAGGCACCACGCGAGCAGCGTGACCGAAACGCGCAACCGCACCGTCAAAAGGCTCGCTTCGTGTCGATCAAGATCGTGACCGGACCGTCGTTCTCGAGCGAGAGAGCCATCGTCGCGCGAAAACGTCCTGTCTCGACGCGAGCTCCACGCACGCGGCACGCCTCACAAAACTGCTCGAACAGCGCGCGCGCCGCGTCGGGTTCCATCGCGTCGCCGAAGCTCGGGCGGCGGCCCTTTCGCACGTCGCCGTACAGCGTAAATTGCGAGATCGCGAGCAGCTCCCCGCCCGCCTCGAGCAGGCTGTGATTCATCTTCCCCGCGTCGTCCTCGAAAATGCGCAGGCCAATCACCTTGTCCGCGAGCGCTTCGGCGTCTTCGTGCGAGTCGTCGCGACCGACGCCCACTAGCGCGCAAGCGCCGGAACCGATCCGGCCGACGACTTCAGCGTCGACCGAAACCTGTGCGTGAGTCACTCGCTGCACGACGGCTCGCATGGCGAGCGAGCCTTCCCTCGCGCGCGCCGCATTTCAATCGGCATTTCGCGACCGCCCAAATCTCCGAGACAGAGTAGAGTGCGAACTGTGTCCGCCGCGCCGAAGGACGTCGAATTGGCTCCGCCCGTGCCGGCCTGGGCCGAACGCCTGGCGCGACTGATGGATGACGCTCTGCGCGTCCCCGGCACCCAGATCGGCGTCGGGCTCGACGCGATCCTGGGCTTCGTCTTCCCGGGCCTCGGCGACGCGCTGTGCGCGCTGGTCTCACTGTCGCTGTTCGTGGTCGCCTTTCAGCTGCGCGTGCCCAAAGTCGTGATGCTCCGCATGCTGATCAACGTCGCCCTCGACGCGCTGATCGGCTCGCTGCCGATCGTCGGCGACGTGCTGGACATTTTTTATCGCGCGAACCGAAAAAATCTCCTACTCCTTCGTCGCTACGAAGCAAAACCGCTGCGTCGCGCCGACTTCGGCGACTACGTGTTCGTCGGCGCCGGCGTCGCGCTAGTCACCGCCCTCGCGCTGACGCCGCTCGTGCTGGGTGTTCTACTCTGGCGGGCGCTCACACACGGCTAGCCCCGCCAGCCGTGTTTCAAGCACCGATAGCAGGCGCGAATCTTCCTGGGATTTGACGCCACGTCGATCTCACAGCAATCCAATGCGAGCTTGGGTTATGCTCGCGCTGGGAGATGCAGCGCGCGAGCGAAAAGCCTTCGGTGCGAGATCCGCTGATCGGGCAGAAGCTCGTGAGCCAGTATCACGCGGGCGTGCTGTACGAGCTCACGACCAAGCTCGGCGAGGGCGGCACCGCCGTCGCGTATCTGGCCAAGCGCATTTCTCCAAACGGCGAGTCGGAGGTCGTGATCAAGATCATCTTGCCGCAGATCGTGGCGGAGTCCGACGAGCGAGCACTCACGATCATCAAGAAGGAGGCCGTCGCGCTCGGCCGCTTGAACGAACGCGTCCCGCCGACCCCGTTCGTAGTGCGCCTGTTGGATACGGGCAGCATGGACTTTCGCACGATCACGCGCGAGCTCCAGCTTCCGTTCATCGCGCTCGAATATGTGCACGGCGGGCTCGAAGGCGTCACGCTCGACGACCGCATCGTCTACTCGGTGCGCGGCACGGGCTTCGCGTTCGACCCCGAGCGCGCCGCGCGTCTGATCCAGAGCTTGGCCAAGGGCCTGGACGAGATCCACGCCGTCGGCGTCGTGCATCGCGATCTCAGCCCGAACAACGTGCTCTGCTGCGGCGCGGGTGAAACGGAGATGTTCAAGATCTCCGATTTCGGCATCGCGCGTCCAATGGGCGTCTCGGCCACGTTCGGCAACATGATGGTGGGCACGCCGGGCTACCTCGCGCCGGAACAAGTGACCGGTGGTGAGCTCAGCTCCGCGACCGATATTTTCAGCTTGGGAGCGATCATTTTTCACGTGCTCACCGGTGAGTCGCTGTTCGACACGCGCTCGCCCACTCAGGCGATCGTGCTGGCCCGCTCAGCGGTTCGCCGCAGCATCCTCGACGTTCCAACGCTCGCGTTCGAGCTGCGCGAGCGCGAGGCGGCCTGCCAAGCCATCGATCTGGCGATCGCTCGCGCCACGCACGCCGATCCCAAGCAGCGACCGAGCAACGGCCAACGCTTCGCCGAAAGCTTGCTGCCCTGGATCAGCCAAGATCCGAGCACCGCGCGCCCGAGCCGTCGCTGGTTTACCAGCATGGAGCAGCTGCGCTCGCGCGAGCTCGTGATCGAGACCAACTGGATGGTCCGCCATCCGCCGGGCGACGACCGCCTGGTGCTGCAAGTGGCGTGGAACGCCGCCGGGCACGCGCTCGCGGCCACGGTGCGCGGCCTCGAGTATTGGGACGGCACGCGCTGGTGCTCGCTGCCGCCGGAGGGTTTGCCGCCCGCGGGCAGTGTGCGCCTCGTGCAGCGCCTGAGCCCCGCGACGTGGGTCGTCGGCGGCGCCGGCGCAAAGCTGCTGGAGTACTCGCGCGACGGATTGCGCGAGCTGTTCCAAGGCCCGGATCCCGACGTGACCTTCACGGCGCTCACACCCGGCTTCGACGACATCGCGGTGCTGCTCGGCACTAAGCCCGGTTCGCCGCCGCTCTTGCACGCGCTACTCGGCAAGCGCTGGCTGCGTCCGCTACCCGTGGCGGATGCCGCCATGATCGCCGGCCTGTGTCGGCTCGACGACGAGCGCTGGTTGGTCGTCGGTCGCGGCGTCGACGGCCGGCCGTACGCTGCGCACTATCGCCCACTCGACTGGCAGCTCGAGCGGCTGCCCACACCGCAAACGCGCGCCTTGCTCGCCTGCGCGAGCCGCCCGGAGCGGCGCACGGCCACGGCGGTCGGCATCGAGGGCGCGTGCCTCGAGCTCGAGGACGGCAATGTCACGCCGCTCATCATCCCAGGCAAGCCCGACCTCAGCACGATCGCCATCGACACCCTCGGGCGTCATTGGGCGGCGGGGCCTGGGCGCGTCTGGACCCGGCGTCTCTCCGGCGAGTGGACCGTGGTCTGGCAACACAACGCCTGGCAGCCGCCCTTCGTGAGCATCATGGCGGAGATCGGCACCGTCGCCGCCATGACGGTCGACGGCGCCGTGCTCGAGTGCCGCTCTGTCTTGCTCGACAAGACGTCGCCGGCATTCTAAAAACCCTTGTCAGGGAACATGCGCGGGCGGAACTTGCTGACGATGGCGTGCTCGAGCGCTCTGCTCGCGCTCAGCGCGGGTTGTTCATCCGGCTACCAACCGGCAGAGTCGCCGCGTGCCTCGCTCGTGATGGATGAAGGCGCCCCGCACGTCGTGCGCGACGGCGTGGACAAGGGGGGCTTCACCTTCGGCGACGGGGTCGTGAACGCCGTCCAAGGCAACCGCCGCGCGGAGGAGGAGGCGCGCCTCGGTCGCAAGCTCATCATCGGCGGCTTCGTTCTGGATCTCACCGGCATCGCGCTGGAGACGGGTGGCCTCATCTACACCATCGACAATCCCCAAAAGAATGGAGCCCACGGCCTCGGGCTGGTCAACGGTGGGCTGAGCGTGGGCCTGGCCGGCACGATCATGATCTTGAACGGGCAACCGCACCTGTACGACGCTCTCAACATCTACAACGACCGCCTGGAGGATCCAGCCTGGACTCCACGTCCGCCCACGCTCCCTCTCGTGCCGCCCGCGCTCCCTCCGGCGCCGCCTGTACCACCCGCCCAGTCGCTCCAGGCGCCAGCAGTGCCTGCGAGCGAGCCAAAGCCAGCGCCAAGCACACATTAAATCAGGGCGCATTTTTCGGCATACACCACCCGCGTCCCCGGATTTCCCGCGCGTTTTGAAGCGCGCTTTGTGAGCGGAGCGCGTGATCGTTTGTTGGTTCGGACGCATTACTGGCGACCCCATCACCCGAGCTGCGCTTGCTCGGTCCGCTCTGGGGGCTGCAGCGGAAAGGCGTTCGCCAATGCTGATTCATCGTCCTTATTTCAAATGGTTAGCCACGGGTCTGTACGCGGTGGCTGTGGCGTCCATGGCGAGCTGCGGCGCGAGCAACGGCAAGAACCACGTCGTCGTGCTCGGGGGTACGGGCGGCGGCGCTGGCACGGGCAACCCCGGCACCGGCGGACTTGCCACGGGGGCCACTGGCGGCACGCTGGCCATCCCGGACGGCGGCGGTATCCCGGACGGCGGCTGCACCCCTTCGGTTTCGTGCACCCCCTTGGGCGGCACCTATTGCGGCGAAATCGGCAACGGCTGTGAAGGCACCATCACCTGCCCGGACTGCACCGGCGGTTGGACCTGCAGCACCATGAATGTCTGCCAAGGCGACTCCACCGTGTGCACGCCCATCGCGTGCACCGCCGGCACCACTCAGTTCTGCGGCACTATCGGCGACAACTGTGGACACGCCCTCGACTGCGGCACGTGCGCCGCCGGCCTGACCTGCACCAACAGCGTGTGCGTCCCGGCCAACTGCACGCCGCTCACCTGCGGCAACGCGGGTGGCCAATTCTGCGGCACCATCGGTGACGGCTGCGGTGGCACCTTGCCCTGCGGTGTCTGTCCGGCGGGAGATACCTGCAACGCGAACGGCGTGTGCATCCCCACCAACTGCAAGCCCAGTACCTGCACGGCCTCCAACGGTGGCCAGTATTGCGGCACCATCGGTGACGGCT
>DASYCR010000171.1:0-5432 GCA_036500095.1 Polyangiaceae bacterium | reverse complement strand
ATGGGAGCCCCATTTTTCTGGGCCGCGAGAAACTCGATCGCATCGAGCTCTGGATCAAGAGCGGTGCCCCCTGTAACACGCAATAGTGTCCGCTCAGCGTGGGCCTGCGGGAGGGTGCCATCACAGTTGACTGCGTGGATTAATTCGGCATAGTTGATAGCTGAATGGGGAAATCAGCCGATGCCAACACAGTTGACGTTCGCAGGACATAGCCTGCGGCTGCTGGATTTGGTGGGGACGGGCGCAACGAGCTCAGCGTGGGCGGTCGAGACGGCTGAGGGGCCGGCCGTGCTCAAGGTCGGCCGCGCTGCGGGCGAGGGGCCGCGCCTGGCCGATGAGGCGACCCGGCTGCTGTTCGCCGAGTGTTCTGAGTTTCCGCGCCTGCTCGCGGCCGGGGTGCTCGGCTCCGCCCATCAAGTCGAGCCGAGGCTCGGCGCCGACCCAGCGACGCCGTGTCTCTTGCTGTCACGAGCGGCCGGCGAGGCGCTCGAACAGTGTGTGGTCGCTCCTGCCGAGCGAGTCGCGCTCGCGCTCGGGGTTGCACACGACGTCGGCGCGGCGCTCGACGCGTTGCACGGCGCCGGCCTCGCTCACGGCGACATCAAACCGAGCAATCTGATCGTGGCGCGATCCGGCGACGCCTTTCGAGCGCGTCTAGTCGACTTTGGTTTGAGTGGGCCCTCATCCGCGGCGCAAGCGACCGGCGGCACTCGGCGCTATCTCGCGCCCGAAGTCTTTCGCGCAGAGGAGGGAGGTGACGCGCGCGCGCGCGACCTGTGGGCACTCGGCCTGACTTTGTACGAAATCGTGAGGCCTGAGCTTCGCACGCAAGCGGCTCCGATCGAACTATTCGCCAACGGCCCATGGCACGCGACCTCGTCCGCTGAAGCCCGAGAGCCCATCGCCGTCATCGTGCGGGCTTTGCTGTCGCCAGTGCCGGGAGCGCGTCCATCGGCGCGCTGGGTGCTCCGGCAAGCTGAGCGTGCGCTCGGTGAGCGCCCGGCAAGCGACGTGATCGAGCGGCGGCGAGCGGCGGTGCGGCGCGCCTATTTGTCGGTGCGACGCGCAGAGATCGAGCGCGCGGGGCGCGCCCGCGCCCGCTCGATCGCGCTGGCAGGTCCGGCCGCCGAGTGGCTCGAGCGCGCTTGCATCTTGAGTGCAGGCATCGCGGAGCTGCGCGGGGCGCGGGCGAGCGAAGACGCGCTCAATATCTCTGAGCTGGATGTCCGCGCTCGAACGCGATTCCTGGTCGCTCTGGTGGGCTTCTCCGCCGCCGCGTGGCCGACGCTGAGCCAGCTCAGTGAGGGCAAGCTGCTCGACCGGCTGCTCGAGCTGTGCGCTGAGCTCGAGCCCGAGAGCGTCAGCTTTTCACAGCTCGAAGGCGCGGGCACGCTCACCCCGAGTGCGCTGATTGCGAGTCAGCTCGATCTTGCGCTCGCGCTGCGCCCAGCCATGCCGGACTCGGCGTCGCTCGACGCCGGTGAAGCGCTGCTCCGGCGCGAGCAGGGTCCGCTCGAGCTCGCGCTGCTCTTGGCGCGCAAGCTGCGGCTGCGCGGAGAAGTGGGGCGTGCGCTGTCGCTGCTCGCGAGCTTCGATGGACTCGCGGCGTGCCTGGAGAGCGCCGAGTTATCTCGACGGGCTGGCGATCGGGAAGGGGCCGAGCGGCTGCTCGCGAACATCGTCCAGGCGGACTGTTCGGCGGAACAAACGGCGCGTTTGGCTGCGATCCGCGCGCGACTCGCGCTCGATGCAGGACACGCGGAAAAAGCGCGCAAGCTACTTGCGGCGAGCTCCGCGCACGCTTCTTTGTGGGAGGTGCGCGCGCTCGTCGAGCTTTCGTGCGGCTCGCGCGAGGCCGCGGAGGACGCCGCTGGGCGGGCGCGATTGTATGCCAACGACGACGAGGAGCGCGCGCGAGTCGAGGGGGTGCTCGGCCTGCTGGCGGACGCGGCAAGCGACGCGGAGGGGGCGTTGCGCGCGTTTCGATCCGCCGCTGACTTTGCCGCTCGCGCCGGCGCGGTGCGCGAAGAAGCGACCTATTTGACCGGACTCGCCGCCGCAGCTTGGCACGTGGGGGACTATGACGCCGCTCTGGAAGCCGCGCAGCGCTCGGCGATCTTGTTCGAGTGCTTGGGTCGTGGTCGCGAAGCCGCGCGTGCTCTGATCACGGTCGCCAACGTGCATGCGTCGCTCGGCAATGCACTCGAGGCGAGCGCCAGCGCCACTGACGCCGCGCAGCGCGCCAAGTTGGCGGGTGACAGCCGTTGTCGCGGCTACGCTCATTTGATCCTGGCAGACGTAGCGGACCGTCCCGAGGACGCTCTCGAGCAAGCACGGCGCGCCGAGACGCTGCTCGGGCAGTCGGACGCGCTGCTGGTCGCCGCGCGCTTGCTCGCCGCCGGCGGCGAGCCTGATCAGGCTCGCTGTGACGAGCTCGCACACGATCCGGAGAGCGCCGCGGAGGGACGCTTGGCTTGGTGGGGCTCTCGCGCGATGCTCGCGGCAACCCTCGATTCGCCGGGGCGTGCCGAGCACGTGCTGAGCGAACTCCTGCTCTTGGCTAGCTCGAGTGCGGCGCTGTCGGTGCGCGGCAAGGCGCTGCACGCAGGCTCGCTGCTCGCTGCTCGTGTCGGCGATGCCGATCTCGCTCGCCGCCTGACGTTCGCCGCTGGCGACGCAGCGCGCGAGCTGACTCGGCGCGCAGGACCGGAACTTGCGGCTCGCGTGCGCGGGCTGGCTTGGGTGCGCGGGCTCGACGTGCGCGTCGGGGATCAGATCCTGCCCGAGCAGATCGACGACGTCGAAACGCTCGTGCGCGGGCTTGGCCAGCGTGACAGGCTGCGACCGCTGCTCCGTCAAGTGGTCGACGCGCTCGTGCTGTGGACAGGGGTCGAACGCGGCCTGCTCTTGTTGCGGGCGCCGGGCGGCAAGCTGAAGCCGCGCGCAGCTCGCAATATCCAACGCGTGGACCTGACGCGCGAACAGCTCGCGCTCAGTCAATCGCTGGCCGAGCGCGCCCTGCGGCTCGGCGAGCCGGTGGTGGCCGTCGACGCAGCCGGGGATTTGCCGGAGATCCACGAGAGCGTGCACGCGTTGAAGCTGCGCAGCGTCCTGGCCGTGCCGCTGGTCGCGCGCGGTGAGGCGCTCGGCGTCGTCTACTTGGACGATCGCGTGCGGCGGGGCGCGTTCGGTCCGCGCGAGCTCGCCTGGGTGCGTCTGGTCGGAACGCTCGCGGCCGTGGCGATCGCCGACGCACGTGATCAATTGCTGCTCCGCCGCGCGGCGCGGCGAGCGGAGCGCGCCGAACAACACTTGGAGCGACAGCTCGCGAAAGCAGAGCTCGAGCTCGATGTGACCGCACGTGAGCTCGCGCGCACGCGCGACGCGCGTGAAACACGCTTCGCCTACGACGCGATCGTCGGTAGCAGCGAGGCCGTGCGCGCGCTGCTCAAGCTCGTCGATCGGGTGACCACCTCGGACGTGCCGGTGCTGATTTTAGGCGAATCCGGCAGCGGCAAGGAGCTCGTGGCGCGCGCGATCCATGCCAACGGAGCGCGCGCGCGGGCTCCGTTCGTAACCGAGAATTGTAGCGCGATTCCAGAAGGGTTGCTGGAGTCGACGCTGTTCGGGCACGTGCGCGGCGCCTTCACGGGCGCCGCTCGGCCGCGCGCGGGTCTGTTCGAAATAGCGCACCGCGGGACGCTATTTTTGGACGAAGTCGCGGACATGAGTCTCGCGATGCAAACCAAACTGCTGCGCGTGCTGGAGGACGGCAGCGTGCGTCCAGTTGGCGCCGAAGCCGAGCGCAAGGTCGACGTGCGCGTGCTGGCGGCGACCCATCACGACGTTGCGGCTCTGGTGGCGGCCGGCAAGTTTCGCGAGGATCTGTACTATCGCTTGAACGTGATAAGCCTGCACGTGCCGGCGCTGCGCGAACGCTATGGTGACATCCCGCTATTGGTGAAGCACTTCGTGGAATGTTACGCGGGCAAGCGCCGCATCACGGTCGCCAGGAGCGCGATGGACGCGCTGTGCGCGTACCCCTGGCCGGGGAACGTGCGACAGCTCGAGAACGAGATCCGCCGCGCGCTGGTAATGGCCGACGACGCCATCACGCTCGAGCAGTTGACGCCGGAAGTGGCGCGCGGACGCGGGGTCGGTGGGCGTTCGGGCGGACTCAATTTGCGGGAGCGCGTCGACGCGCTCGAAGTCGAGCTCGTGCAGAGCGCGCTCAGACGCACGGAGGGCAATCAAACGCGCGCCGCGGAGATCTTGGGCCTCTCCCGCTTCGGCTTGCAGAAGATGATGAAACGCCTGGAAATATCGTGAATAGTTGCGCGCTTTACTCTCGATCCCCTGCCGGGTATGTGGGAAGTCGCGCATGCAGATCCGACCCGAGGCGAAGCCGGTGCTCAAATGGGCCGGCGGCAAGCGGCAGCTGCTCGTCGAGATCTTGGGCCAGATCGCGCGCCTGGGGCCGAAGAAGATCGGCACCTACTACGAACCGTTCGTCGGCGGCGCGGCGGTGTTTTTCGCTCTCTCCAACGAGCAGCGCTTCGAACATGCGCGGCTCTCGGATCGCAACGGGGATCTGATTGGCGTGTACACGGAGCTGCGCGACAACGTCGATCAAGTCATCGCGGAGCTCGAGAAGCTCCGCAAACTCGGGCATTCCGAAGAGACCTATTACGACGTTCGGAAGGACGTGCAGGCTGCGCGACCAGCCAAAGGTCCAGGCCGCGCGGCGCGCATCATCTACCTGAACAAGACTGGCTACAACGGGCTCTACCGAGTCAATCGCAGCGGTGAGTTCAACGTTCCATTCGGGCGTTACAAACAGCCACGAATCCTGGATCCGGTGCGGCTTCGGGCGGCGGCGGACGCGTTGCAGGGTGTGGAACTCGTGGTCGAGGATTTCGAGCAGGCTTGTCGCCGTGCCAAGCGGGGCGACTTTGTGTATTTCGACCCGCCCTATCTGCCAGTGTCGAAAACGGCGAATTTCTCAGCGTATCATGCTGAGGCTTTCGGTCGGGACGAGCACCGGCGGCTGCTCCGGGAGTTCGAAGCGCTCGGTAAGCGAGGTGTTGGCGCCTTGCTCTCGAACTCGGATACCGACGAAACGAGGAAGCTCTACGAGCGGTTCACGCAGCACAAGGTGCGTGCCACACGCGCCATCAATTCCAAGGCGACGGCGCGAGGCGCGGTGAGCGAATTGCTCGTGCAGAACCGCAAGTCGCGCTAGCGGCGAGTCGGGACCACACAGGGAACGCGAATCCCGTCAATGAACGCGCGGCGGCTCGGAGGTGTACGACTGAGCTTCGGTCTCGAGCTCCTGAAACAAGGGGACGAGCTCGCGTCGGGTGCGCAGCGGGGTGCAAAAGCGGCTGGCGCGTTCGAGCAGCAGCGCCTCGAGTTCGTCGGCGCGTCGTCCG
>DASYCR010000170.1:0-12660 GCA_036500095.1 Polyangiaceae bacterium | reverse complement strand
GCTCGAATTGTCGCTGCGTAGCCGCGCGCTGAAGCCGGTCACGCGGACCGCTGGGCGGTGACTCACTCAAGCGATACTGACCGCTTTCGTGCGCAGAATTCTCTGCAAAGATTGGTAGGCGCAGCATCTTTCAACCCAGTTGCGCGCGGACACGCTCTTGAGTTGGACAGAGTTTAATGCACACTCGCCTGCAAATAAATGACTCAAATTGCGAATCGCGCGATCGAACTTGGAGTGTGGCGCTCCGGCATTGGGATACTGCCCGCGTGAGAAATGCGCCGTGCAGGCGAGCGTGGGCCGCGCGAATTTTGCGACAAGGCATGAACGCGAATGCGACTCCAACATGACGCGAGCGGCGCCACCGATATTTCACGGAAGCGCCGCTCGTAACCCGTCACGCGGTACGGGTGGCTGCTCGTGTTATTGCTGGCGGACTGGACTGCTCCTGGGGTCAGAAATATGGTGGGCTCAGAGAGACCGCACGAATTGCACGACGTTGTGCTGATTCGCGGTACTCAAGGCGTTGAACGCCGCGGCCGCAGCGGCGCCCTGTCCGGCGTGCGCTTTGATTGCGGTAGCGACGTCACTGGTGCGGCCGTCATGCAGCAGATGGTTGCGCACGCTGATGCCCCAAAGTGGGGCGGTGCGCATGCGGCGGGAGACCGCCGGGGAATCGCCGGCATTCAGGCCGATATTGTCACCGAGCGAGCCCATGTCGTGCACCAAAAAATCCGAATACGGGTGGAAGCTGAAATTGCCCGGCGTGCCGTTGGGCGTAGTGCCCGGTGTGCGAAAGTTCGCGGCCGTGGCGAGCGCGCCGGTGGAGACCGATGCGTCCGCGTGGCAATTGGCGCAGCCGATGGACGTGAACAGCGGCTTGCCCGCGTTGATCGAGATCGTGTCCGCGTGGTCCTGCGCATCCGGTCCAGGCGGCGCGAGGAAGGTCATGAACAGCGTGAAGTTGTCGACGTCGTCTTGTAGCTCGGACTGACCCGCCGCGCATTGCCCGACGAAATCGTCGGTGCCGGCGGGGACTTGATGATTCGCGACCAGGTTTGCGGGCACCGCCGGCGCGAGATCGTCGCAGCCGAGCGGCTCGGGAATGCCGTTCGGCGCCGACTCGGTCGCGAACGCCGTGACCGTTTGCCCCTTACTGCAGTGCTGCGTCGTGATGCCCATTTCGTTCACGTACGCGTCCGCCGAAAATTGCGCGAGGTTCGGCACGGCGGCTTTCCAGCCGAAACGATTCACGCGCATCTGGCCGATGCTTTGCGACGGGTCGTGCGCATTCGGCAGTAGGATTGCAGAGCGATTCACGATGCCGCGTGTCGCGCTCGGCTCGGCGGCTGCGAGCGCGTCGAAGAACGAGTCCGGCATGGCGTCGACCAAACCGAGGCCGAACAGCGGGGTCGTCAGACGGCCCACGTTGTGCACGGTGGCTTGCCCCGGCTCCACTTCGATCGGGACCTGGCAGAGCGTCGGATTGTTGGGCGGGCCGCCATGGAAGTTCGGGTTATTGAAGTTCCCGACCGTGAACAATTGGCGTAGCGAGCCGCCGAACTGCCCGAGCGGATCGAAGCCACCGGGCGCGAACACGTTATCGAAGGTGCCGTAGCGGCGCTCGATATTTTCGCCGGCGCCACCCACTTGGCCGTTAGAGTGGCAATTGCCGCACGCTCGTTCGTTGAAAATCGGGCCTAAGCCGTCAGTGAGTCCCTCCGCTTCGGCGAAGTTGTCGCGCGCCGCGTTGAAGGTGGCCGCGCTGATGCCGGACAGTTGGCCACCCAACAGCTGGTCTTCCGATTGACCAATGCTCTCCCCGCTCTCCGGCGCGGCACTACACGCGGCCAACGCGAGCGTACTCGCGAAAACCGAAATCCGTAGCCTGGTCATCTTGCTGCTTGTCATGGACAAATCCTCCTCGGATCCGTGGTGGCCGATGCGATTTCCTGCGCGCTGCTCCTGACGCGCAGGGATCCAGATCGTCCGGAGTACGCAGCACGAGGCAAGTTGCGACGATTTTTCCTGGTGCTCGCGCGTCTTCGTTTCTTGCTGGAGAATTGGGGTTGCGCTGGATCCCCAAAGTTGCCACACAGAGTAGGCAGATGGAGTCAGCCGCTCAGATCCAAGCAAGCGCGGCAGGTCTGGTCCTCGCCGGCGCCGCATTTCGCTACGGTGATCTGTGGGTGCTCCGTGAGACCGATCTCGAAGTGCCGCGTGGTGGGGATCTGATCATCACGGGGGACAACGGCGTCGGCAAGTCGACACTGCTCTTCGTGTGCGCAGGGCTTTTGCCGGCAAGCGTGGGAAAAGTCACGCTCGACGGCATCGAGCCGCACGTTTCGACACCGAGCGATCTCGTTCGACACGGCGTGCGGCGCGGTGTCGTGTTCGACAGCGGTGGGTTGCTCTCCAACCTGAGCGCGCTCGCCAACGTGACGCTGGCGCTGCGCTACCACGCCGACGTGCTCGGCGGTCTCGACGAGAAGCAGATCGAGCAGCGCGCGCGCGAGGCGCTGTCGGAGTTGCGCGTCGCCCAGACGGATTTTCATGCCTTGCCCGCGCACCTCTCACTCGGCGTGCGCAAGCGCGTCAGTCTCGCGCGCGCCCTGGTGCTGGACCCGAACTTCGTCTTCTTCGACGATCCGGATGCCGGCCTCGACAGCGCGACGCGCGCGCTCGTGTATTCAATGCTCGAACGCTTCCGCGACGACCCCAAGATGACGATGCTGATCGCCACCAACAGCCGCCCGCTGATCGAGCGGCTCGGCGCCGAAATCGTCGAACTCTCGCACGGCTACCTGCTCCAACGCGCCAGCACACTCCCCCTCGGCCCCGCCAGCATCTTTGCTCCGCCGCGCAAGGCCTAGCTCACCTGGTGAGGAGAGGAGAGAACCGCGAAGGCGCGAAGCCTGAATTGGGGTTCGCGTTGCATTTCGCGTTGCACCAGGCGACGTCCAAAAGAGCCGACTGTCGCAACGCGACGCAATTCGCCGCCGTAGCGGCGACTGAGTCGCACCGCGCGACCCCCAAAACTCTCCCTCTCCACCCCTTCGGGTACCACGAAACGCGGTCTTCGCGCCTTCGCGCCTTCCTGTTAACTCTCCTCTCGCTCATTCTCTCATTGAATATTCAATAGCTCGATGTCGAACACGAGTGGCCCGGAGGGGGCGCCGGGGCGTTTGGCGGTGTCGCCGTAGGCGAGATCCGCGGGGATCCAGAAGCGCGCCTTGTCGCCGACGACCATCAGCTGCACGCCCTCGGTCCAACCCTTGATCACTTGATTGAGCGAGAACGTGGCGGGCGTGCCGCGCGCGACGGAGCTGTCGAACATCTTGCCGTCGAGCGTCCAGCCCGAATAGTTCACGGTGACGCGGCTGGTGGCCGTCGGATGATCCTTGCCCTTGCCGGTCGTGAGCAGACGATACTTG
This sequence comes from Polyangiaceae bacterium, assembly GCA_036500095.1. Taxonomy (GTDB): domain Bacteria; phylum Myxococcota_A; class Polyangia; order Polyangiales; family Polyangiaceae; genus PMG-095. Next base: position 9,229 of record DASYCR010000170.1, on the reverse strand, counting down.
AGACCGGAGGCCGTCTTTTTTGCGGACGCGGGGGGACTCTTGAGATCGTCGGGTACCGTCGGGGGCTTCAAAATGTCGATCAATTCGACGTCGAACGTGAGATCGCCGGAGGGCGCGCCCATCTGCGGTTGCTTGCCGTAGGCGAGCTCGGCGGGGATCCAGACGCGGCGCTTCTCGCCGGTGACCATCAGCTTCAAGGCTTCCGTCCAGCCCTTGATCACTTCGGATACGCCGAACGTGGTCGGCTCGCCGCGCGGCACGGAGCTGTCGAACATCTTGCCGTCCTTTGTCCAGCCCGTGTAGTGCACCTTCACGCGATCCGTGTCGACGGGGTGATCCTTGCCGGTACCCTTCTTGAGTACTTTGGTGGCGAGCCCGCTCGCGGTCTTCTTCGCGTCGGTGGGCGGCGCCGCGACGTCGGGCGGTGCCGGTATAGCTGAAGCCGCGGATGCGCTCGGCGCCGCTGACGCGGCTGGTGTCGCGGTCTCCGCCTTCGGCGTGTCCGCAGCGGGCGGCAGCGCGGACGCGCTCGGTGCGGCGGGCGGTGGATGAGATTCGGGCTCGGGCGGCGCGTTCTTGCACGCGCTCGAACCGAGCAGGAGCAGCGAGATGACCAGGCAGGAGGGGAAGCGCATGAGGCGCGCATCTTCGATCAGGAGCCTACGCTGCGCAATCGTTCGAAAAAAACGGCAGAAGTTGAGGGCGTGGCGACGTCCGCATAAACTCGGCCCGGTGGCAGCGCTCGACGTCCCGAATCCGACCGTTGCCGAGGCCGGCCCCGGCCGCGGTGCAGAGCTCGACGCGCGCGTGGATCGTTGCCCACTCGGGCCGTTCGGGCTCGGCGTGTACAACGCGCTGTATTGGCCGTACCTGTTCCTGAGCTGCGCGCTTTTGTTTTTTCCGGCGCTCGCGCTGCGCGTGCTCACGCTCTGGGATCCCAAACGGCGCTGGCTCAGCCGTTACACGAGCGTCTGGGGCGCGCACTATCTGGCCAAAGCGCCGTTTGCCAGCGTGCGCGTCGAGGGGCTCGAGCACGCGCCGCGCGACGGCGCGGTCGTGTACGTCGTCAACCACCAGTCGATGGTCGACATCCTGGCGGTGTTCGCGACCGGGCTCCCGTATTTGTGGGTGAGCAAGGTCGAGAACTTCTACGCGCCGTTCTTGGGGTGGAACATGTGGCTCAACGGCTACGTGCCGCTCAAGCGCGGCCACTTGCCGAGCATCGTGCGCATGGTGCGCTCGTGTTTGAAGAAGCTCGCGCAAGGTCACAGCTTGTGCGTGTTTCCGGAGGGCACGCGTTCGCCCGACGGCAACTTGATTCCGTTTCAGCGAGGCGCGTTTTGGCTAGCGACGCGCGCGGACGTGCCGATCGTGCCGGTGGTCGTCGACGGCACGGGCAGCATCTTGTCGAAAAAGCGTCTGCAGATCCGGCCGCAGCAGACGACCGTGCGCTTGCTGGCCCCGGTGCGCGCGAGCGAGGTTCTCGGCGACGAACGGCGGCTCTGTGAGCTCGTGCGAGCGCGCATGACCGACGCGCTCGGAGAACTCAGGCGGCGCTGAGCGCGTGTGCAGGCCCGCCGATGGCTGGAAAATAGGGCGTTTCGCGCTGCCGAGCGCGGCGTAGCGCACTCGGCCGCCCGGATACTCGGATGTGGTATGCGAATCCGCCCGCGCAGCCGGGCGATCCGTCATGCGAAACCCGCTGTCCCTGCGCAATAGCCCGAACGACACGCGCTACATCGACACCTACGTCGAGAATCGTTTCGCCGAAGAGAATCCGTTTCGCGCGTTGCCGCAGCGCAACGTCAACCCCTGGCCCAAGTTCGCGGACGCGAAGCGCTCGCTGCTGCCCGCGCCGAGTTGGCCGGGACACGAGGGCGCGATCGCTTGCTATTGGCGCTGCTGGGAAATCGCGTTCGCGAATTTCCGCGCAGCCAACGCCGGGAACGGCTTCGCCTCGGACTACTCGTCCACCATGTTCGAGGACTCCCTGTACATGTGGGACTCCGTGTTCATCACGCTGTTCGGCCGTTACGGCGCGCGCGGATGGAATTTTCAGCACACTCTCGACAACTTCTACGCCAAGCAACACCCCGACGGCGGGATCTGCCGCCAGTTTCGCGAAGGCAACGGCAGCGAGTGTTACAGCCGCTTCGATCCGGCCGGCAGCGGGCCCAATGTGCTCGGGCTCTCCGAGTGGGAGTACTACCAATCCTTTGGCGACCGCGCGCGGCTCGCCGCGGTGTTTCCCGTGCTCGTGGCCTATGGGCAATGGCAGCGCCGCTATCGCACCTGGCCGAACGGTAGCTACTGGGGCACCGGTCTCGCGAGCGGCATGGACAATCAGCCGCGCACGCCCGAGGGCGAGAGCATCGACCATGCGCACCGCACGTGGGTCGACACCAACATGCAAGCCGTGCTCGCCAATCGTCTGGTCTTGCAGATCGCCGAGGTGCTCGACCGCAGTGAAGACGTGGCCGACTTTGCCGCTGAAAATGCCGTGCTCGTGCCGTGGATCAACGAGTACCTGTGGGACGAGTCGACGGGATTTTATCATGATCTGCGGCGCGATCAGTCGCGGCTCACCGAGCTCAAGACGATCGGCGCCTACTGGGCGCTGCTCGCCGACGCGGTCCCGGCCGAGCGCCTCGAGCGCTTCGTGGGCCACCTGTCGGACGCCGCGGAGTTCAAGCGCACGCACCGCATCCCGAGCTTGTCGGCTGACACGCCTGGCTACGATCCCGACGGCGGTCTCTGGCGCGGCGGCGTGTGGCCGCCCACGAACTACATGGTTTTGCGCGGCCTTTCGGCGCGTGGACTCGAGGATCTAGCCTACGAGATCGCCTGCAATCATCACGCGAGCGTGGTCGCGTCGTTCGAAGCGACGGGGTCCGTTTGGGAGCACCACGCGCCCGATCTCGTGAACCAGGGCCGTGGGCGCAAGGACTTCGTCGGCTGGACCGGTATCACGCCGATCGCCGTGCTGCTCGAGTACGTGTTCGGCTTGCGTCCTGCCTATTCCGAGCGGCGCTTGACCTGGCACGTGCGCGGCACCGAAGGCTTTTCGGTCGAGCGTTACCCGTTCGGCCCGGACGGCTCGCTCGATCTGCGCCTCGCGCCTCGCGCCTCCTTGCTGGAGCGCCCGACGATCACCGTGAGCGCCAACGTGGACGTCGAACTCGAGTTGGTGTGGGCGGGTAGTCGCGAAGCGATTTCGATCGCGGCGTCGCGCTAGGAACCGATGACGAGCCTGGCGATGATCGACGGCGCGCTGTGCGCGCCGGAAGACGCCCAGGTGAGCGTGTACGATCGTGGCTTTTTATACGGCGATTCCGTGTTCGAGGCGCTCCGCACGTATCGCGGTGAGCCGTTCGCGCTGGGCGAGCACGCGGCGCGGCTCGCCGCCAGCGCCGAGCGCGTGGCGATCCCACTGCCGATTCCGATCGCCGAGCTCGAGTCCGAGGTGCGCACGGCGATCGCCGCAGCCAAGAATCCGGAATCGTACGTGCGCGTGATGCTCACGCGCGGTCGGAGCAAAGGTCCGGGCCTCGGGGCCGCGAGCGGCGCGCCGCTGCGCGTGATCCTGGTCAGCGCGCTCGAAGCGCCGGCGCCCGCCCTGTACGAAGCCGGCATCGCCGCGGTAACCTTCGCGACCCAGCGCGTCGCCGACGTGCTGGCTGTCTCCGAAGCCAAGCTCGGTAACTATTTGCTATCGGTGCTCGCGCTGCAGCGCGCCGCGGAAGCCGGCGCGCAAGAGGCCCTGATCGTCGACGCGAGCGACAACGTGCTCGAGGGTTCCACCTCCAACGTGTTCGCCGTGGTCGACGGGGCCGTGCTGACTCCGCCCATCGCCGGCATTTTGGCCGGGATCACGCGGGCGAAAGTGCTCGAGCTGTGCGCCGAGCTCGGCCTCACGGTGCGCCAGGGGCCGCTGCCGAAGCTGCTGCTCGCGGGCGTGCACGAGCTCTTCATCACCTCCAGCATTCGCGAGATCGTGCCGGTGGTGCGCGTCGACGGTACGCCGATTGGTAACGGCGCGCCGGGGCCCATCACACTGCGCTTGCTCGCGGCTTTCCGCGCGAAGTTTCACTGAGTGTAGGCGTTTCCACGCCCAGCTGAGGGCGCTGGCGAGCACCCCTCACGGGGTTCCGGGGCAGCGCCCCGAACAACGGCCTACAGGTCTTGGCACGATCCGATCTCGATCGAGACTAGCGACCGAAGCCCACAAGAAAACCGGCGAGCCCGGCGCATGCTTTCCATCAGAACACGAGGAACGCCAGGCCTGTTTTTGTAGCCACTACCAAAACAAAAATGTTCAGCCCTGCTTCGGGATCGGAATGCGCAAACGGCCGCCGTCGCGGTAGGCCATGGCGCCCACGGCTTTGTCGAAATACGCGCGCAGGAAGCCGATTTCGTGCGGGGGATTGGTGATGAGCCCCGCGTTCTGGATGACCTTCATGGTGGCCACCACTTCGAGCGTGAGGGTTTCGCCTTCGCGGCTGAGCACGCTGAGGGCGCTGTCTTTCATGGCGCGCACCAGCTCGGCGCGGCGTTCGGGCGTGAAGTAACGATCGGTGGCGGCGAGGATTTGCTCCTCCAGCTTTTGCTTCATCTCGTCGGCGGGCGGCTCGCTGCCGGACGTCAGGGTTTCGCCCAGCTTGAGCAAGAGCTCGTCGAGCGCCGCTTTGGCTGGGAACCAGCCGCGAAATTCGGGGAGCGCGTGGAGCGCGCCGGAGTTTTTGGCGAGGTCCGGCGCGTCGTCGTCGGAGATCTCGAGCCCTTCGCCGTCGAACGGATGCTCGGGCGCGCTCGCGGGCACCGGCTCGAGTAGCGCCGCGGCGCTCGAAAAGCCGAGCGGTTCGGGCAGGCCGCGCGAACGGTGCTTTTGGCGCGCGGCGTCGATGCGCGCGCGCGCCCAGGCGAGCGGCACCTGGACGGGTTTGTAGTCGACGCCCGGCAACGCGCGGGCGATCGCGTCTTTGAGCTGCGATTGGCTGAGCTCGCCCACGTTCACGCGATGGATGCCGAGCTCGTCGTGCAAGAACACGAATACGCTGTGCGCGCGGCTGGTTTTCTCGCGCGACGTGAGGACCAGACAGACACTGCCGGAAGCGTCCGGTGCAAGCAGCAGGGCTTCCTCGATTTCTGGCGACTTTTCCCCGACCAGGCTGACGACCTTGCTCACGGTGGGGATGAGGACACCGCGGGATTTCAGCACGTTCAGCGCTCGGCGCGCGGCTTTGCGCGCTGGGCCGGACGCGCGCTCGGCGGCCGTGTTGATGGCGGCTGCGTTGCCGGCCTTGAGCCAGGCGTCGATCAAGGACTCGGCTTTGGCGCCAGCGCGACCGAGCGCGGCGAGCGCGGCGTCCGCGCTGGCGGCGACATCTTTGGGATCGAGGGCGGCGGTTTGAGTAGCGGCGGGCATGGCTCGGCTTTCTTGAGTTTGGCGAGTGTTAGGGAACGTGAGCGATCGCGTCGATCTCGACGCGAGCTCCGCGTGGGAGGCCTGCCACGGCGACCGTGGCGCGTGCGGGCGGCTCGCTCGTGAAATAGCGCTGATAGACTTGATTGAATTCGGCAAAGTCGTTCATGTCGGCCAGATACACGGTGGCCCGCAGCACGTTCTCGAGCGTAGCTTCCGCGGCCTTCAGCACGAGCGTCAGGTTCTGCAGCACGCGCTCGGTTTCGGCCGCAACGCCGCCCGTCACCATGTCGCCGGTCGCCGGATCGATCGCGATCTGTCCGGACAGAAACAGCAGATCGCCGAGGCGCACGGCCTGCGAGTACGAGGCCACGGGCTTGGGTGCGGCTTCGGAAAAGACGATCGATTTGTTCATGCTTGCCCTTTGCCGTATCGGCGCCGAGGCGCATCTTCACCTCGGATTTCGGCGCGAATCAAGACGTCAATCGACGGATCGACGCCCGTCGATCGCGCGCCCCAGCGTGATCTGGTCGGCGAATTCGAGATCACCGCCGTGCGGCACGCCGCTCGCGATGCGCGATACCTTGAGCCCCTTGCCGGCTAGTTCGCGGGCTAGGAAGAGCGCCGTCGCTTCGCCGTCCACGGAGGGCGGCGTCGCCAAAATCACCTCTTTGATCCGCTGCTCGTCGACCAGCCTAAACAGCGCGCGTAGCGGCAGCTCGGCGGGGCCGACGCCGTCGAGCGGCGAGAGCAGCTTGCCGAGCACGAAGTAGCGGCCGCGCATGGCCGCGCTCTTCTCGATCGCCATCAAATCCTGCACCTTGGCCACCACGCACAGGAGCGTGCCGTCGCGCCGCGGGTCGCGGCAGACCGGGCAGAGCGCGACGCCCTCGGCGTCCGGTTCGGCCACGTTGCCGCAGCGCTCGCAGCGCTTGACGCGTCGCTCGAGCTCGCTCAGCGCGGTGCCGAGTTCCGCGGCGTACTCCGCCCGCTCGCTGAGCAAAAACATGGCAAAGCGCGTGGCCGTCTTTTCTCCGACGCCCGGCAGGCGAGAGAGCAAGTGGATCAGGCGCTCGAGGGGTTCCGGCAGCATCGCCACGGATCAGGCCTGCGGCAGCTTGAGCTCCCGCACGCGCGCGCCGAGCACCTCGACGGCGTCGGTGACGCGGTGATGCTTGCGGGCTTGTGTGAGGGCTTCACGTGTTTTTTGGTCGCGCGCTTCGGTATCGATCGCGGCCAGGGTCTTCACCTTCTGCACGCGGGGCGAATCGAGTTCGTGCCTGATGCGGGTGGGCGCGCCGAGCTCGGCGCTGGCGGCGCTGGCGAGCAGCTCGGTCTCCGCCGGGCCGCTCGCATCCTTACCGAAGACGCTGCCCGGTTCCCAGCCGACCACGATTTCACCCGGCTCCATCGCGAGCACGGCGGCGTGGGCGAGGAACGCGCCGAGTTCGGGGCGCTTCTCGCTCACGCGCTCCAGGATGGCGCGGAAGACCTCCGCGTCACTGCGGTTGCCGCGGCCCGCGCTAGCGAGAGGGCGGGAGTGAGGGGCAGGGGCCGAGGGAGGGGAAGTGGGAGTGGGGGAGTGGGGGACAGAGGCAGAGGCAGAGGCAGAGGAAGCGGGGGAGCGGGGGGATGGGGATGCGGGAGTGGAGGGGAGAGCGGGGGCGGGTGAGGACGCGCTTTGCGCGGGGGCGCTCTGCGCGGGTTCGCGGGGGGCGGAGCGGCGGGTTGGGGTCGGCTCGCTGGGGCCGCGATCGGGCGCGGAGCCGCGTGGGCCACCGCCGCCGCCGAGGCGTTGCTCGAGCGCGGCCAAGCGGCGCAAGAGCTCGTCCACTGGGATCAGGGCGGGCCGCCGCGCGAGGCGCACGAGCAGCATTTCCAGCGACGCGCGCGGTTGGCCGCCGCGCACGACCTCATCGAAACCCTGCGAAAAACCTTGGTGCAGGCGGATCACGTCGTCCTTGCCGGTGGCGTCGGCGAGCGTGCGCACGTCCTTGATCTCCTCGGCCGGGAGATCGAGCAGGCTTTCGGGTGCCTCACACACCTTGGCCACGACCAGATCGCGCAAGAGGCCGAGCACGTCGCGGGCGACGTGCGCCATGTCGTAGCCTTGATTGGCGACGTCCGAGACGAGCGCGAGGCAGCGGCTCGCGTCGCCGCGCACGAGCGCGCCGGCTAGCTCGTGCAATACGCTGCGGCTGGCGACGCCGAGCACCCGCGCGACCTCGTCTCCCACGAGCTTCGAGCCGCCCCAGGCGATCACCTGATCCAAGAGGCTCATCGCGTCGCGCATGCTGCCGGCGGCTTCTCGGGCGATGATGCTGAGCGCGGCTTCGTCTGCCTCGACCTTTTCCTGTTCGAGCACGTAGCGCAGGCGAGCGGCGATGGTCTGCGCCGCAATCAGCTTGAAATCGAAGCGCTGTACGCGACTCAGGATGGTGACGGGGACCTTGTGCACCTCCGTCGTGGCGAAGATGAATTTGACGTGCGGCGGCGGCTCCTCGAGCGTCTTCAGAAAGGCGTTCCACGCGCTCTGCGAGAGCATGTGCACTTCGTCGACGATGAAGATCTTGTAGCGGTCGCGCGTGGGACGATAGGGCAGCGAATCCTGGAGCTTTCGCACCTCGTCGACGCCATTGTAGCTGGCGCCGTCGATTTCGCGCACGTCCATGTCCGTGCCCAAGGCGATCTCCAGGCAGGCCGCGCACTTCAGACACGGCTTGATGGTCGGCCCGGGATCCTGGGCGGGCTTGGGTAGATCGGGATCGCCGAGGCAGCACAGGGCCTTGGCCAGGATGCGCGCGCTGGTGGTCTTACCCACGCCGCGCACGCCCGTGAACAGAAACGCGTGCGCGACGCGGTTGGTCTCGATCGCGTTGTCGAGCGTGCGCGCGACGTGCTCTTGCCCGACCAGATCGTCGAAGCGCATCGGGCGCCATTTGCGCGCCAGCACCAGATAGCTCATGCGGAAACTCGGACGTAGCAGATCGCGCTCTCGGCCGCGAGGACCAGTTGTAGCGCTGCCGGCTGAGCGGGTCGTGCTAATCTCGCGCTGGCAGGTGAGCGGAACTTTTTTGGCAGGAGTACTGAGCGCCTGGGCGCTGGTCCAGCTCGGCCTGTGTGTATTCTTCGTGCTCGCGTTTTTTCTCGGCCGCCGCGAGCTCGAGTACCTGCTGTTCGGCCTCTTGTGCTGTTCGCTCGGCGTGATGAGCGCGGGCATCGCGCTCGACTACTTTGGAGGCCGCAACGCAGATCACGTGCTGCCGCTGCGCCTGGCCATGACGGGCGTCATTCTCGCGCCGGCCTTCAACGTGCATTTTGCGGCTTGCTTTGCCAGGCTCAAGGCGCATTTGCGCCTGGCGCTGCCCCTATACGTGCTCGCGCTGCTCGCCGTGGGGTGCGACTGGAGCGGTGTATTTTGGATCCGCGGTTCCCAGCGGCTGCTGGTGACTCCCCTCTTCGGGGGCCATGTCGAGCACTGGCTCGGTAAGCCGAGCACGATCGGGCAAATGGCGTTCGTGGCGGGTTCGCTGGAGGCCGTGGGGGCGCTCGCTCTGCTCATGTACGCCTACCGCTCGGGGCGCCGTGAAGCGCTGGCGTCGCTGGTCGGCAGCGCCTTCACGATGCCCGCACTCGCCAACGACGTCGCGCTCGCGCTCGGCTGGACGAACAGCGTGAGCCTCTTGCCGCACGGCTTTCTGGCGTTCGCGTTCGGCGTGGCAGGCTCGCTCTTGCTGAGCTATCGACGGGCAAGGGGGGAGCTTGAGCAAACCGCCCAGAGCTTGCAGCAGAGAACCGCGGAGCTCC
>DASYCR010000169.1:0-1577 GCA_036500095.1 Polyangiaceae bacterium | reverse complement strand
CCGTCGAAGGTGAAGGGCATCGTGCCACGCGAGGTCGTGCGCGTGATCACCCCTGGCCTCGTCACCGAGCGCGAGCACCTGGAATCGAACGCGAACAATTTCTTGGCGGCCGTCGAGGTGACCCCCACCAGCGTCGGCGTGTCGCTGTTCGATTTTTCGACCGGTGAATTGCTATCCGCGGAGCTGCCCGATGTGCCGTCGGCGCTTGCTGAGTTGAGTCGTGCTCGCCCGCGCGAGATCCTACTGGGCTTCGAGTCCGCGGCCGTACCGAGCGAAGGCGTGGCCGCAGCCGTGACTGCGCTCGGGCGCGCCGCAGTGCGTGAGGACGCACATCTGAGCGACAAAGAAGCGCTGAGCGCCCTCGCCGAGCTCGATGGCGAAGCCAAATCCCTGAGCCAGGTGGCACGTCGCGCGGTAGCGCGTGCCCTGCGTTTTGCGCGCGCTTGCAACCCCGGGGTCGAGTTGCCCGCGCGCCGGATCGGGCGCTGGGAACCAGCTTCGCTCTTGACCATCGATCGCGTAGCCCAGATTCACTTGGAGCTGGTGGAGTCGGTGTCCGGCGCGCGCGAAGCTACCTTGCTCGGCGTGATCGACGCTACGAGCACGCCTATGGGCGCGCGCTTGCTGCGGCGGCGCTTGCTCGCGCCGCTGACCGATATCGAACGCATTCGGCGGCGCTTGGATTTGGTGGAATCGCTCGTGGTTCACTCGCGCTTGCGCGAAGAGTTGAAGCGTGAGCTGAGCCAGATCGGTGACATCGAGCGGCTGGCCGTGCGCGCGTCCCTGCGCGCCGCCACGCCGCGAGATTTAGGCGCGCTGCGCGACGGCTTGAGCGCGGCCAGCGCCCTGGCCAGCGTGCTTTCCGCGGTCGTCGATCCCGGCCTGCGCGAAATGCTGGGCGTGGCGGAGAGCGGGCTCGATACCGTGCCCGAGCTTCGCGCGCTGCTCGAACGCGCGCTGGTCGAGCGCCCTCCGGCCCAGCCCAAGGATGGCGAGATCTTTCGGCCCGAGTTCGATACGGAGCTCGCCGAGCTCGCCGAGCTGCGCAAGAGCGGCACCGAGCGGATGGTCGAGCTCGAGGGACGGCTGAAGCAGGAAACCGGGATCGGCACCCTGAAGATCCGATTCACTCGGGTTTTTGGCTGGTATATCGAGGTGAGTCGCGGTCAGAGCGGGCGCGTGCCCGAGCACTATCGGCGCAAGCAAACGGTAGCGACGGGCGAGCGTTATGCGACGCCGGAGCTCGACGAGCTGGCCGATCGCATCGCGCACGCCGAAGAGTTGCACCGTGAGCGCGAGCTCGCGTTGCTGAGTGAGCTGGGCGCGGAGGCAGCGCGCGAGAGCGAGCGTGTGAAGCTCTTGGCGCGTGAGATCGGGCGTTGGGACGTCGCGGCCAGCATGGCCGACACCGCGCACCGTCACGACTATTGCCGACCCACGGTGGATTCCTCGGATCAAATCGTGATCCGAGATGGGAGGCACCCGGTCGTGGAGCGGCTGGCCGCGCAGGGCCGCTTCGTGCCCAATGACGTAGATTTGGATCTGGAGCGCGAACGGCTGTGGCTCATTACCGGGCC
>DASYCR010000168.1:0-4386 GCA_036500095.1 Polyangiaceae bacterium | reverse complement strand
GCTACCTCGAGGTCACACGCTTGCCGATCTCGGGTGGTGACGAAGCCGTGCAGAAGAGCGCCAAGGCCGACGCGCAATCCGAGCTCGACGCGCTCACGCCGCGCATCCCGAACGTCGTCGTGAATGTGGAGGGCGCGAACCCCTCGGCGGTGAGCGTCAGCATCGACGGCACGGCGCTGTCGAGCGCGCTGCTCGGCGAGCCGCGCCCGATCAATCCGGGCGCGCACCACATAGTCGGCACGCGCGGTTCGGATCGCGTGGAGGTCTCCGTGACCGTCGCTGAAGGCGAGAAGAAAACGGCGCTGCTCCGCTTCACACCGGAAGCCGCAGCCGCGAACGCGACGCCCGCGAGCCCCAAGTCCACCGCCGCCCCGAACGACAACGCGGCGCCACAAGCGCCCACGGCGTCTAGCTCCGGACCCTGGCGCACCATCGGCGTGGTCACGGGCGCCGTCGGCGTCGTCGGCATCGGCGTGGGCGCGGCATTCGGGCTCAAAGCCAAGAGTTCCAACAACCAATCGAACGCCGACGGCCACTGCGACGCGAGCGGCTGTGACGCGACCGGCATCAGCCTGCGCCAGGTCAAAGAACACTCTGCGCATGCGGCGCCTCCTTCGGCGCAACAGGCTGGCAGTGCGGCAGCTGTCCAGATCTTGAACCTTTAGACGGTAGCGCGTGTGATCAAACGACTCAGGAGGCCAACGTGCTCGGTCTCATGTGCCCATACCTCGGCGGCGATACTTGCAAGTGCCTGAAAGCGGGCTCCGCTTATGCCTGGAGTTGCACGGTCCCCGCGTGCGGAACGGGCGTCTTTAGAGCGGGCAGCGGTGGCTATGTCTACGCGCCCCCAGCCACGGGCGGCCTCTGCTTTTTTGGTTACGCTTACGTCGCGCTCGACTCGCTCGGAACTACGGCAAGCACGCCGAATGACGCAACCGTCCGCACGGCTGCGAACCCACCGAGCTACCAATCTTGCGGTACGAGCTGCGCGCTGAGCGTCACGGGTACGATCGCAGCTACCAGCGGAGCGTTCGCGCAGATTGGCTTCAGCATCGATCAGCCGCTGTCGAATACTGCTGCGCATGGTAGCCCGCTCCCGCTCGGGAACGCCTTGATGATCAATTGGTCGGCATCGGCATCGACCCCTAAGCCGCTGTCGGTCGTCCTCGTTGGTAGCGATGGGCTCTACTATTGCGGCCAACTCACCGTCGGCCCACCCGATACTATTAAATACACGAGCTTCAACACCAAGTGTTACGACACTCCCGCCGACGGCGTCGCGTATGACCCGACCAAGATCGGCCTTTCTGCGATTGCGTTGCAGGTGAGCCCTGGGGCGACAAGTGCCGGCTACGACTTCACCCTCACCGACCTGCAAGACGTGACGGTTCCGTAGTCGCGGCGGCGCTCCCGAGTACCGCGCCAGAGCGCCGAAGCTGAACGCCCCGCGGCCTCTGCTCGATCCCGTGCTACGGTGCTGCCCATGGTGGTGCTGAATAGGATTAGGGCTGGGAGCAAAGGCTCGAGTCTACGTTTGCTTGCGCTCCTCGGGTGCGCGCTGCTCGTTGCGCCGACCGCGTGCGGTGGGGTCAGCGTACCGTCCCTCGAAACGACGGCGTGTCACTCCGATAGTGATTGCAGAGACAATCGCATCTGCGTGATGGACGCATGTGTCGATCCGTTGCCGAGCGACGCGGGTGGCAGCACGGGCACGGCGGGCACGGGTGTCGGAGGCTCTGGTGTGTACACGGGTGGCACGGCCGGCGCGGAAGTCGGTGGCTTCGCAGGCCGACCTAGTCGAGGTGGCAGTGGTGACGAGGGCGCGGGCTTTGGTGGCGTCGCGGGTGAGAGCGCAGGCTTTGGAGGCGTCGCAGGTTCGACCGCGGGCGCCGGTGGCGCGAGCGCAGGCTTCGGTGGCGCCGCGGGCGCGAGCGCAGGCTTCGGTGGCGCCGGTGGCGCGAGCGCAGGCTTCGGTGGCACCGCGGGCAGCAGCGGCGTCTCGGGCTCCACAGGTAAGGCGGGCTCCGCGGGGACAGCGGGCACCGGCGGAACGAGCGGAACGAGCGGAACGAGCGGAAGCGCCGGCACCGGCAATTCCGTCTGCGACACGGAGTGTGCGGCCGAAGAAAACTATCCGTGCGCCGGAGCCCCCTCAGAAAGCGCGTGCGTCAGCCAATGCATCACCTCACGCGCGGGGCGCGCGGGATGCCTCCCGCAGGACGCCGCCTTCCGCCTCTGTTTCGCCACCCAGCCGGAGATGTGCGCGACGGGGGGAGATCGGACCATCACCGGCAGCGCCTGTTCCACGGAAAGCACGGCCCTGCAGCAGTGCCTCGCCAACTGAATCGGCCGACTCAGCCCGCCTCTGACTCGAGGCTCTGCACGATCGCCAAGGTGTTGCCCTCGCTGTCTTTGAACCAGGCGGCCTTGGCCCCGCCCGCGGTCGCGATGCCGTCCTTCATGCCCGGCATGTCGTACTGCTCGAGGCGGATGCCCTTGGCCTTGAGCTCGGCGACCTCTTGCTCGATGTTGGCGACTTGCCAAAACGCTTGGCTCGCAGCCGACGTCCCGGCATTCGGCGTGGGATAGACGAAGCACGCGGTGCCACCCGCGCACTCGTAGGTGACGCCGCCGCCCACCTCGCGCCCCGGCTGAAAGCCGAGCTGGTCCTCGTAGAAACGCCGAGCGCGCGCGATGTCTTGGGCGGGAATATACGCAAATATCGGAGATTTTTGCAGCACGGCGAACTCCTCGGGGCTAGCGAATGGGTTGATGGTCGCACATTCTCGCTGGCCTCGTCAGAGCCTTCGGCGTCGCGGCTCGCTGACCCGTTGCAGGAGCTCGACGCCGAGCACGCGCTCTTCCAGCGCTCGCAGCTCGAGCTCGTCGAGCTCGAGTGCTCTGGCCAGCTCGCGCACCTTCCTGCGTTCAGAGAGCGCGTACTCGCCGTCCGCTCGTGCCACCGCGATGCAGTCAGAGAGCAGAGTGAACCGGAGCGGCGACTTGCAAAGCTCGTCGAGCCGCGGTGTTTCGCCGGGCTTCGGGCGGTACGCGCTCGTCAGCACGTGTCGCGTATCGTACTCCGAAAGACCGAACTCGAGGCACAGCTCCAGCAAGCGCTCGAGACCCTTGGGCGCAGATCGCTCGTCGAGCCGCGCGGTAGACCCCACGATGCTGAGGTAGTTGACGCGGTCCGCGAGCGGGACGCTGAACGTACCCCGGAGCTCGTCGAGTTCGTCGTCGAACCAATTGGGCGGCGGGCACCTATCCGTAATCATGCGATCCTTTTTTTTCAAGCGCTCGCTGCAAAGCCAGCAAGCATTAGTGGATACGTTCCAAATTGAGCCAGGTATCGCGCGAAGTGCGCTCTCGAGCGTGTACGCGCCTCGTAAACTCTCGCGCGCTCAATCGCTCGTCAGCATCACGTTGCCTCCAGACAGCACTCCACGACGCGAGTCGGTCTGGTCGCACGCAATCTGTCAGATAGTTCCCCACGCTTGCGCGACGTGGGTTCGCGTAGCGCATTTGGAAAGGAGATGATGCTGATGCCGAAAATTCAACGAGCACACCGTGTGATCATCTCCGCGGCAACGCGCTAGCGCATTGCCGGAAACAACGCATTTTTGCGGCTCCTTTGCGCTCGGGCGACGGGAGTCGCGCAGTAGTGAGTGAAGTGTACCCGCATGGCCAATCGATCCGATCGGCGATCGCGGGACGGCTCGCCGCGGCGCGTGGGCGTTCGAGGTCCACGCATGGAGCGACTGTTCTGCGAAGAGCTGAATTCAATCATTGACTCTGAAATCAATGATCCCAAGTTACAGGGCGTACGCGTGAGCTTCGTCGAGCTCAGCCGTGACGGCGCGCGTGCGCGAGTGTGGTTTTGCATGACTCCCTATCCAGCTATCGAGCAACCCCAATACGTGCGCGGCGCGCTCGATCGCGCCAGCGGATTTCTGCGCGCACGGCCGTGCGACGCGCTGCCGTTGAAGCGAACTCCTGAGCTGTGTTTTCAGTAGGACCCGGCCGCGAGCACGGCCGCGACCAAGCCGGAGGAGTGAGCATGCCCTCCACAATGATCAAAGGGGATCGCGTGCCGATTCGCATCTGGGCGCGCCCGCAAGAAGTCGACGAGGGCGCACCGCGGCAACTTCGTGCCGTGGCGGGCTTGCCCTGGGTGGCTCATCACGTCGCCGTCATGGCAGACGTCCACGTTGGAAAAGGCATGAGCATCGGCACGGTCGTGGCGTTACGCGGCGCGATTGCTCCGGCCGCGGTCGGCGTCGACATCGGCTGCGGGATGCTGGCCGCCGGCGTTCGACGCGTATCGGCGCGACCTCTATTGGGCCCAAGCGCCTACAAAAACATCGAACGGGTGATGGAGCAACA
>DASYCR010000167.1:0-1789 GCA_036500095.1 Polyangiaceae bacterium | reverse complement strand
TACTCGTGAACCAGGCGTTGCCTGCCGCCAAGCAAGTCGCGCGCTCGATCGCCGACGGCCAACGCGCCGCAATCTCGCAAGTCGCTCAAACGCTCGGCGAACGTTCGCCGAGCGAGGCGGCGCGCGACACCCCGAGCGAATTTCGAGCGGCGCTCGCGGCTGCCGGTTTCGACGTGGACGGCTGGTCGAGCACGGCACTAAAAACGTTCGCTGAACGACAGATTGCTGCGTTGGAGCTCGAGAAGGCCCTGCTGAAGGGCAATCTGCGCGCGGAGGTGGCGCGCGCGACGGACCTGTCGATCGGGGCGGTGAGCTCGCAGAGTGTTCTCGACTGCGTGCGAGACGACAGGGAGCGAGCCAAGTGGCTTTCGGAGCTGCTCGAGCGCGCGGCCGCGGTCGACGTCGCGCCGCGCTTGCTCATGGACTTGGCAGTCGTCGGTTCGCGACAACGTGCGCTGTCGCGCGCGGTCGGCGACAGTGTGCCTGGCGAACAATATTTTCTGGGTATTTCACCGCAAAGCCGCTGGCTCGTGACGCTTTCCTTCTTGGTCTGCGCGGTGGGCGTCGCGAACGCCATGTTGATGTCCGTGACCGAGCGCTTCACGGAGATCGCGACGATGAAGTGCCTGGGCGCGCTCGACGGCTTCGTGATGACATTGTTCCTGCTCGAGGCGGTGATTGAGGGCGGTATTGGCGGCGCGGTGGGCCTCGGGCTTGGAGCGCTCTTGGCCTGGCTCAGAGGGCTCGTCGAGTACGGCTCGGTGCTCAGTGCGGCCGGCGCAACCGGGCATTTGCTGTCCGGACTCGGGCTGTCGCTCGTCGCGGGCATGGTGCTCGCGGCGCTCGCCGCGGTGGGCCCCTCCTTCGTCGCGGCGCGGCTCGCGCCGATGGAAGCCATGCGGGTGGATTGAGGCGAACCTTGGCAAGCGAATCGATCTCAACTACCGCGCGCGATGCTGCCGAGCAGGCGGTGATCATTCGCACCGTCGCGCTCGGCAAGCGCTACGGAGCGGGGGAAGCGACGACGCACGCCCTGCGCGGCGTCGATTCGGTGATTTTCAGAGGTGAGTTCTTGAGCGTGATGGGGCCTTCTGGCTCCGGCAAAAGCACCTACTTCAACATGATCGGCGGACTCGACGGACCAAGCGAGGGCCGCATCTTGATCGATGAAGTGGACGTCGCGGAGCTATCCGCGGTCGAGCTCGCGTTCCTGCGCTGTCGCAAGATTGGCTATATTTTCCAGAGCTACAACCTGATCCGCTACATGACGGCGCTCGAGAACGTCACGGTGCCGATGGCGTTCGCCGGCGTTGGACCGGAAGAAGCGCGTCGGCGTGGCATGGCTCTGCTCGAGTTAGTGGGCCTCGCTGAACGTTGGTCACACCGACCGATCGAGATGTCGGGCGGCCAGCAGCAACGCGTGGCGATTGCGCGCTCGCTGTGCAACGAGCCCAGCATCCTGCTGGCAGACGAGCCGACCGCGAACCTCGACTTCAAGACGGGACAGGACGTGCTCGATATCCTGGTACGCATCAATCGTGAACGAAAAGTGACGATTGTTTGCTCGACGCACGATCATCGCTTGCTCGCGATCTGCGATCGCATCATGTGGATCCGCGACGGCCGCGTGGAGCGTGTCGAGAAGCGCGCGGACATTTCGATCAAGCTGGGCTCGATCGGAGGTCACGCATGAGTGCCGCCCGCCGATTTCTGGTTTTGGCAGCGTTTTGGCTCCGTTCCGGTGCTCACGTACGAGAGTACACCCCTTCGGGTGCTTCGAAGCGTCGCG
>DASYCR010000166.1:0-5423 GCA_036500095.1 Polyangiaceae bacterium | reverse complement strand
ATCAGACACGGTCGCCGCCGCGGCGGCAGCGCCGCTCACGAGCCTGGAGCTCAGCCGCGGTGAGAGCGACGCCGTCGAGCGCGGCAAGATCGAAGAAGCGCTGCGCCGCTGCGCCGGCAACCAACGACGCGCCGCGGCGCTACTCGGCGTCTCACCGCGAACGATGCTGAACCTGCGGAAAAAGCACGGTATCCCAGGTCCGCACGGCCTCGACGGCTGACCAAGCCATCACCAATCCTTCTGCACCTTGATCGCGGACGGCGTCGCGCTCGGTTTCGACGCGGGCGCGGGCGTGGGCTCCAGAGCCGGCTTGGGGCGCGGCTCTGGAGTCCGCGCCGGTGGCGAGCGCACGGGCACTAAAGCGGTGTCGCTGGTTCGGATCTGTTGCTGCAGCGCGAGCACTTCGTCCTTCTTCGGCGAATCGGCCAGATCCTTGAGCAGCTGATCGATCCGCGTTTGCGCGGCTTCGACCTCGCGCGTGCGGCTCTCGGCGAGCCTCCGACTCTCCTGCTCTTCCGCGAGCGCCGCGGCGGTGCGCGCCTGCTCCCGATGGACGGCCCGCAGGTAGCTCACGGTGCCCAGGGCCGCGCCGAGCACGAGCAGCGCGAGCACCCCGAACAATCCGAGCCGCCGATTGCGCTCGTCGCGGCGGCAAACGTCGAGAAACTGTTTGGCCTCGTCGGACAGGTCGACGTGGGTGTCGCGAGCCAGCCGCTCGCCCGCCTCCAGCCGGAGCTTGCGCCAGCGCGGCGCGTGCTCCGCGTCCTGCAGCCAGAGCAGCGTCGCGCGTTCCAGGCTCTCGGCCAAGAGGCGCTCTTCGCGCTCCTCGGCGAGCCAACCTGCGAGCCGCCCCCAACGCGAAATCAGCGCTTCGTGCGCGAGCGTGAAGCCGTCCGCTTGCTGGACGATCAGGCGCTCGGCCTCGAGCGCGGCCGCTACCTGGCCCGCCAAAGGACCGACGTAGCGCTCGAGCTCGGCGCGCGTGCGGGTCGCGCGCGTGCCCCTCGGCGTGGTCAGCGAAAGCAAGAACGCGCGCGCGACGCTCTCGGTGACGAGTCCGCTCTCGAGCAGGCGCGCCACGCTCGCCTCGGCGTGCTTCTCGAGCGCGCCCGTGATGCCGCCCAACGAATGCAACGCCCTGCGCGTGAGCCGTTTGCTCTCCACGTCGCGCCGGCGCCAGAGCTCCGTGAGCGCGAACTGAACGAGCGGCATCGCGTCCGAAGTGGTCCCGAGCTCGGCCAGGACTTCGTCGCGCAGCTCGCTGTCTTGGAAGCCGTAGCCGTAGGCGGCGAGCGCGCGATCGATGACCTCACCCCAGGCCGACACGCTGAACGGCTCGACCAGGATGGATCCGCGCAGCACGACGCTGCCGAGCTCGCTCAGCGCGAGCAAGGGATCGAGCAGATCGCGCCGCGCGGCCAGCACGGCGCGCACACCGGCCAGCGGACGCTCACCGATCTCCCGCAGCAGCGCGACTACGAAGCTCGTGGTCGCCGGATCGCTGAGCGTCGCGAGCTCTTCGAACTGATCGAGAAACAAGAGCGTGCCGCGATCTTGAGTGTGCACGCGCTCGGCGAGGCGCGCGACGAGCTCCACCGCGCCGAGCTGGTCGACATTGTCGACGAAGGGCGCGAGCGCGAGCAAGAGCGAGCCCTTGGCGTCGACGCCCGGCGACGCGGTCACCACGTCCCAGGCGCGAGGGTGCTCGCCGAGCGCGCCCTCCGCGACCGCCGGCAAGAGGCCCGCCCGCGCCAAGCTGCTCTTGCCGCTCCCGGACGGACCGAGCAGAGCGACGACGCCGCGGCCGCGCAAGCTCTCGAGCGCCGCCGCCACCTCTGCCGAGCGACCGAAGTACACTTCGCGATCCTCGGAGTCGAAGCGGCCGAGTCCGCGAAAGGGGCCTATCTCCTCGCTCGGCAGCGCGCGCGCGTCGCCGATCAGCTCGCGCCGGATCTGCTCGATGCGAATGGCCACCCACTCGGCGGAGCGGGGTCTCATTGAGCGCCCAGGCTCGAGCAGCGCGGCGATCAATGCCGAAAGCGCCGCGGGCACGCTCGGGACGAGCTCGCTCAGCGCGGGCGCCCGCGCGTGCCCCTCGAGAATGTCGACGTTCAAACCATCGGCGCTGGAAGCCGGCAACCGGCAGGTCAAGCAGGCGAACAGGGTCGCGCCGAGCGCGTACAGATCGCTGGCGGGCTCCGCCGCGCGCCGACCCGCCAGGCATTCCGGATCGATGTAGCCTGAAGTGCCCGCGAGCTGCCCGATCCGCTCGGTTCGCTGCGGATCCTGGCGGTCAGTCGCGGGCGCGGGCTCGGCGTCGTCGCCGACGCCCGCGATGCCGAAGTCGATCAGTTTGTAGACTCCGGCGGCCTCCACCACGTTCGAGGGCTTCACGTCGCGGTGAACGAGGCCCGACCGGTGCACCGCGGCCAGCGCGGACGCGACCGCCGCGCCGATCGCCAACGTCGCGGACGCGTCGAGCGGCCCCGCCTCGAGCAAGCGTTGATCGAGCGGCTTGCCGGCCACGTGCTCCATTGCGAGCCCCATCACGCTCTGTTCTCCGTCCATGGCCAGCGCGTAGAAGCGCACCACGTTCGGATGCTCGACGCGGCAGAGCGCGCGCGCCTCGTCGACGATGCGGGCGCGTTCGCGTTCCGCTCGAGCGCCCGAGGGCAGCGCAAACAGCTTCACCGCCGCGCCGCGCAGCATGGTTTGCCCGTACATTTCGCGCGCGAGCCAGACCGGCGCGAAGCCTCCCCGCCCGAGCTGCTCGACCAACACGAACGGACCGAGGCGCCGCTCGGCTTCCGGCGCGGCTGTGAGCCGGGCCACAGCCGGAGCGATCACGCGCGTGGTGGAGCTCGCCCTGAGCAAGCTGGCTGACGCAGCTGAGACGGATTGCGCGCGCGTCAACGATCACCCTCGAGTTCGGCGGCTGGAACGGCGAGCGCGACGCGACCGGCGCAGGCCGAACGCGAAGGCTCCGAGCAACCCGGAAGCCAGCAGCGCGTGACGGTTCGGGCTCGGCGTGGTTCGGCAACCGCAGCCCCGACTGGACAGTTCCGGCAGCGGTGGGGTGCAGGCCGCGTCGGCGCCGCACGTAGTGCCGGCACTGCAGTCGCGGTTGGTGGAGCAGCGCGTGAGGCAAGCGGCGGTGGCGAGCGAACAACGATAGGCGCCGCAATCTTGCTGAGCGCCTTGTGCGGAGGTCACCGTGTGATCGCCGTCGCAGCTGGCGGTCTGCACCGGCGAGGACGCGTCGGGAGCTGCGGCATCAGGCGTCGCAGCGTCGGGGGCTGCGGCGTCCGGCACGAGATCTTTGCACCGCCCTCCAGAGCAGGCGGCACCCGTGTCACACGAAGTGCCTTCGGCGTACGATGCGCACGCTCCTTGCGCGTTACAGGTGCCGTCTTGGCCGCAAGTCTTCACCGACTCGGCCGTGCACAGCGGTTCTTTCGTGCCGGCGGCGACTTGCGTGCATTGGCCGTCCACTTGACCACCAGCCTGTTTGCTACACGCGAGACACGAACCGTCACACGTGGAGTCGCAACACACGCCGTCCACGCAATAGCCGGATTCGCACTCGCCGCCCCAGCTGCACGTCGACCCTTGCACCGACGGCAAGATCTCGACCGGGCCGAGCTGATGGATCTGGCCGTTCGTCGCGTAGAAAAAGAGGCCGAGGCCCGGAAACGGCGTGTGCGGAACGCGCCAATCCGCGCCTCTCTCGGACCAATGCGTCAGAGTCCCGAGCGCGGGCCAGCCGCTGTCCGCGGGAAACCAAACCGCGACCGGCGCGTTGGTCGCCGATGCCGACGTGGTGCCGGAGCTGCCCTCCGGGGCCGACGTCGAAAAGGGGTTGCCGAGCGCGACATGCTCGCCCATGTGTACTTTGGGCAAGCCGTCGACCGTGAACTGGTAAGAGTAGGGTCCAGCGTAGGGGCCGATCGTAAGGTGGCTTGGATAGTCGTAGGGGGCGAGATTCAGGAAGCTTCCGTCCGGGAGCAGCGTGCCGTTCGAATTGGAGAGCGGACCGGGACCGACCGTGGGTTGAAACTTTCGCAACGGCCAGTCGAATAGGCAGTCACTGCTGTTCGCGCCGCCCATCAACAACTGGTCGAACCAATACCGCATGCGGGTGCCGGGTAGTGGAGCGTTCGTCCGAGGCTGCGTGCTCGTCGAGGCGGGATCATAGATTTCTATGCTCATGTTCGTGCCGTCCCCGCCGAGGATGATCGCGGTCCCGTTGGGGAGAGCGACCAAAGCCGGGCTGCAGCGAGGTTGAACGAGCGGTACCGCCGGCGAGAAAGACGAGCTCCCCGTCGGAGTCGAGGAGGAAACGGAATAGGGATCGACCTCGAAGACGGAGTCCTCCCCTGCGACGAGTACGCGGCCGCTCGGCATGCGCAAGAGCGCGGGCCGTTCGCAACCGATGGCGGGGGGCATGGAGAGCTCGGTCACCTCGAAGGTGTCCGAGGCCGTGAGGCGGACGAGCTCCAGCTTGTCCTTCCCCGCAAACAGAGCGCTATCGCCCGCCAGCGAAATCCCGCTTCCGCGCGCGCTCAAGCGGAAGCCGGCCGGAGCGGTCAGAGCCGCTCCAGGCGCGAGAAGTTCCTCGTCCGCTCCGGTATCGTCGGTATCCCCGCCCGTGACGAGCACGGAACCCGAGCTCAGCCGAACGAGGCTGGGCTGGGTCGAACGCGGCGTGCTTAGAGGAATCACGTCGCGGGCGAAGTGAGCTCCATCGTAGTGAACCAGCGTCGCATATCGGGGGCTCGTGGGGTCGGACGGATCGAGAATCAGCAGACTCCCGTCATTGAGCAAGGTGCTCGGACTCGAGTTGTCGGCAGGGACGGGATCCGAGGGCAAGGTAGTGCCATCACTGTCCTGCCACGGCGAGACATAGACGCGCTCTGCGGACGGGGTGATGAGGAGTGGGCAGCTCGTATTGCACGGCACGGTGGGATCCAGAGAGAGGCCTCCGATCGCCAGTGCAGATCCATCCGGGAGGGCCGTCACCGTGTGCCAAGCTCGTGGGCGCGACAGCGGGACCCACTGATAGTCTACGAACGTCACGGGCAGGCCGGACTCGAGCCCGCCGAGCGTCACGATTTGGTCCGCCATTTGGTACGTCGCCACCGTGAGCAGGCAGCTGGGATCACCCCAGCCGGTGTCAGTACTCGAGCCGATGAAAAGAGTCTGCGACAAGGGGTGCGAAGTGCTAGTCGGGTCGTCAGGAACATAGACCACCATCCCCCCTCCAGCCGAGCACGACTCGAGCACACGCCCGTCGGACTGGCGCAGTGCGGACACGTCGTGGCCAGGCACGGTCCGTCCAAACACGTCCGCGCAGACCGTGTGCGGCCCAGCGCCGGCGAACGCGTCGGATGGCGCGCCACCGACGCCCGCGGGCACGAAAAACT
>DASYCR010000165.1:0-2200 GCA_036500095.1 Polyangiaceae bacterium | reverse complement strand
CGCGCTCGCATCAAAACGTAGGGCGCGGCCAGATCACCGGCCCAAGTCGACACCTGCTCGAGACCGAGTTCGAGACCAAGCAGACCCCGTTCGGCGCCACGCACTTGCAGCAGCAAGCGCAGTTCGTCCGGCTCGTGCAGGCCCTCGGGAATGCGCGCCCAGGGCACCACTTTGATCCCCGTCAACCGGCGCAGCTCAGCGGCGAGCTTTCGCAAATAGCCGCGCGCGGCCAAGCCCGGCTCTACCGGAAGTTGAGCTGCGCGACCGCTCAGAAAGATGGGCGCCAACACGCCCGCGCCAATCAATGCCATCGTGGCCTGGTAAGGCGAGCGCTGCCAAAGCAGATGGCAGCCGTAGGCCACGCTCAAGCCGACGAGCGCCAGCGAGCACGCCCCGGGCCACGTACCGGCATCGAGCCAACGTCCTGGCAAGCGCTCGGACACCGGCGCGAACGCCTCGCGATCCGAGAGCGGCAGCCAATGTCCAGGACCGCGCGGCAAGGTCTTGTGCTGCCCAGGCAAACAAACCGCGCTGAGCATGGCTAAGCTCAGAAACAACGCGCCCAAGGTCGGGTGCACGAAGCACTCGGCGCTTACGATCGCAAATCCGAAACAGACGGCTCCTGCGGCGGCGTTCAACGCGGGGGGCAGCGGCAGAACGCCGCGCGCGCTCGCGTGGCGGACGCGACACGCCCTCGCAAATCCCAGCCGTTTTAGCCAGGAAAGCAGGCCAAACCCGAACGCGGCGGCGAGCGCGGCGAGCCACAACTCGACGCGGCGACGCGCGAGCGTGCTCACCGTCGTCGCGCGCGATTCGAGCGCGGCTTTCTCGAGCCGCGCCGGTGGAGGCGCGCCAAAGCCGTCGAACGCCGCTGAGTCGACGTACAATCGCCAGACCACGGGCTCACCGCGCGCCACGTGCGGCCGCACGATCTCGAGCTCGTCTTCGCTCGACAGACGGTGCAAGTTGCCGATGAACACGCCGCCGAGCGCATCCGAGTCGTCGACGCGGCCGGATAGTTCGTCCGCGCTCGGCAACACGGGCGGCGTGGGAGCGGCGGGCAACCGGAAAATGGCGCGCGCCGAATCGATGCCTTCTTGAATACGCGGGCCCACCCAGCGCACTTCGAGCGAACGCCCCGCGCGCCGGATCAAGCCACGCCCGAGCAAGTTCGTGCGATATTGAAAGTGAAAGCGATAAATGCCCGTGCGCAAGCCACGCTCGCGATCCAGCTCGAGCCGCACACTGCCGTCATCGCGCTTGTCGACCAACAGGGGCGTCGCTGCCAGCACCGTCTTGCTCGATCCGTCCGAGGATACATTCGCGTCGGGGAGCGGCTCGGCGTCGAGATCGATCCCCGAGAGCTCGAACGCCTGCAGTGGACCGCCGCGGACCGCGACCACGATGTCCTGAGTCACGAGCGCGCGACCCGTCCGGTCGAGCTCGATCGTCGCCACGTGGGATTTCACGTCGGTCTCGACCCAAGCTTGCGCCGGCCGCGTCGCGAGAGCGGCTGCTGCCAAGGCCAGCAGGGTGGTCATATGTCGTCTGATATCCCACATGTAGGATATTGAATTACATGGGCGTCTGGGCGCCGGCAAGAATTTGGCCGCGAAAAAGCCCTCTTATTTAAGCTTGGTCCCGGAGAGCCCGACGGTGCCGACTCACGGGCTCGGCAAGACGCCGAGAGGTCCGCTGAACAAGTGCTGATGATCCCCGAGCAGCGCGAGCGCCGGAATCAACGCCCCGACATCCTCGATGACCGCCCGAGGCACGCGCAGTTGAACACTGGAGACCGTGCGCGCGCCCGGATGCACCGTGCTCAGGAACGTGATGGCCGTCTCCCCGTGGTGCGGGAGCGAGTTGAGCATCCGATCGGCGATCTCGTCGCTCGTGAGGGCCCGCAGCGGACTTGCCAGGCTCTTGAGCGCAAAGAACCCTCCGCCCGTCGCGGGACTCGCTTTGAGCGGGCTGAGATCGAGAGGGGTGAGCGGCGTTTGCCCCGCGCGAGACGCGAGCCGCGGCACTCCTGGATCGTGCAGGGCCTCGAGGTGAGAGCGCGCGGCCTTGGCGTCGGGGCTGCATGCGAGCCAGGTGCGCTCGTCGTCGCTGGCAACGAGGATGGTGAACGGAAGCCCCTTCGCCTTGCCGCCCTTCGGCGCGGGCAGTTTCGAGCCGCCACGATAGGTCGCCAAAGCGT
>DASYCR010000164.1:0-4243 GCA_036500095.1 Polyangiaceae bacterium | reverse complement strand
TGTGGGTTGCTATTCGAGAGCAAGACCGCGGAACGCGCGGGCGTGAGGGTGGAGTCGTTCGCGGCTTGCGCCGCGGCCGGCGGAGACTCCGGGGCGACTGGCGCCGAAGGTTGGGTTGGCGCTCGAGTGGGCTCGCGGCGGTCGAGCGCGCTCGGCGTGGCGGTGACGGCTCCCGTGGCGGCGCGCAGAGATTGGACGTGACCACGCGCGAGCCACAAACGCGCGGCTGCAGTGCTGGCGAGCAAGCACAAGGCGGCGGCGACGAGCAACGCCGCGCGCCGTAGCGCGCGACGAGGCACGGGATGACCGCTGCGCGCAACGTGCAGCAATGCGCGCTCGGCGAGGCGTTCGATACGCGCGCCGTCACTGGCGAGCAGCCCGCTCTCCTCTTGGAAATCGGCCAAAATCACGCGCGCCGTGCGACAGCTTGGGCAGCTCTCGAGGTGCGCCTCGAGAGCCAACCGGTCGCGGCTCGAGAGCGTCGCGTTGCGCGCGCGCTCGACGAGATCGCTCTGGCATTGTCGCGTGTTCACGATTCGACCTCGAACAAATCGAGCAAGGCTTGATCGTGCGCGAGCTTTTTCTTGAGCGCCTGCTTGCCGAGGCGGAGCCGACTCCACACGGTGTTCGGCGACACACCGGCGCCCTCCGCGATCTCCTCCACCGTGCAGCCGAGGATATAGTGCATGCCGAGCGCTTCGGCGACGACGTCGGGCAGCTGGTCGAGCAGCTTGCGCACGAGCTGTCGGCGACGCGTGGCGAGCGCGCCGCCCGCGGGATGAGAGCTGTCCGGATCCGCGAACTCGTCGAGCTTGTCGTCGTTGGCGTCGGAAAAGCGCTGACGCAGCCCTTGCTTGCGTCGCGCCGCGAGTGCGGTGAGCAGTGCGACGCGGTTGGCGAAATGCAGCACGCTCGATTCGCCGCGAAAGCTTGGCAGCGCGTCGAGCAGAGCAATCACGGCGTCTTGCGTGACGTCGTCGACGTCCGTGTGGGCGCGCCCGAGCACCTTGCGCACGACCGTGAGCATGGGGCCGCCGAGTTGCTGCACCAACGTGCGCGCGGCCTCGGGATCGCCCGACGCGGCGACGCGCGCCAGGTCCGCCAAATCGTCGCGACGCGCGGCGACGCGCGGGCGATCAGCCGCGACGAACTCGGCTCGCGCTTTTGAGAACGGCAACATGGCGCTAGACCAAGGTTGAACTAGACTCTGTTTCTCGGTCAAGGTGTATTCCGGTTTTGGCCTCTAGTCGCTTTTTCTTCACGCTAGGTTCCGTGGTCCTCCAGCTCGGCTGGCTAGCGTCGTTGTCGTGTATCGGGTGTAGCGAGCGGAGCGAGGTCGTCGCCACGGTGCTGAGCGCGCCCGGCACAGCGGATGCCGCGAGCGTCGCCCCGACGCCCCCCCGCTTCGCGCCGCCGGTGCTGGTGAGCCCGCTGTCGGACGATCGCTCCATCGATGAAGATCCGACGTTTACCGGCGATTTACTGGAGCTTTTTTTCATGTCCACGCGCGCGGGCAACAAGGACATCTGGACGTCGCTGCGCGCGAGCGCGGCGGACGCGTGGGGCGCACCGAGCTTGGTTGCCGAGCTCAGTTCGACCGCGAACGATTGGTCACCGTGCGTTTCCCTCGACGGGCTGCGCATTTGGCTGGCGAGTGAACGAGCGGGTGGGCCTGGCCAGATCTACCTGAGCACCCGCGCGTCACGCAGCGGCGCTTGGGGCACGCCCAGCCTGGTGAGTGCGCTCTCCGGTGACAATGTCGACTTCGCGCCCGCTTTGGACGCCACGGAAACCGTGCTCTTTTTCTCGTCCAATCGCACGGGCAGCGCGGGCTATGATCTGTATGAATCCACGCGCGCCAATAGCGGCGCGACGTGGGGCGCGCCGACCTTGATCGCCGGCTTGAACAGCGCCGACGACGAGTACGATCCGTTCGTCGCCCAGGGCGGCCTGGTCGTATTTTTCACGTCGATGCGCTCCGGCGCTGGCGACATCTATTGGTCGAGCCGCGGCTCGACGAGTGAAGCATTCCTCCCACCCGTGTTGCTCACGGACGTGGATTCCGCCGAGTACGATTCCGACTCGACTCTTTCGCAAGATCTTTCGTACATGATGTTCTCGTCCACGCGCACACAGAACGCCGAGATTTACGAGACACATCTACTGCAATAGTTCGCGCTCACGCGAAAGAGTCGCGTTCGGCGAGGCCACGAAAATTTTTCGTGATTGGTCGAGCCGGGTTCGATCAACAGAGTAGCTGGTCCCCTAAGTTACGAGGAGCTTCCTGCATGCGTCTTGCTTACTCTGCGCTGTTCGTTCTGTTGGCTGGTTGCTCCGCGGGCAGCGCTTCGAGCGGCGCGCCGGTCGACCCGGGCTCTGGAGCCGGAGGACAAACGGGAAGCGCCGGGGATTCTTCAGCGGGTACGACCGCGACGGCGGGTTCGGGCGGTAGCGGCGTTGCCGGTAGCGCGGGAGCCGCCGCGGGGAGCGTCGGCGTCTCGGGCGGTGCGTCGGGCAGCGCGGGCACGACCGGCGGCAGCGGTGGAGCCGCAGGCGGCAACGGTGGAGCCGCAGGCGCGCAGAGCGCAGGCACGGGCGGCAGCTCCGCAGGCGCGAGCGGCGCAGGCAACGGCGGCACGGGCGGCGCAGCGGGCAGCGGCGGTACTGCGGGCAAAGGCGGTACAGGCGGCAGCGCGGGCAGCGGCGGCAGCAGCACGACGGGTGCGAGCTTCTACATCGGGGCGGACATCACGGATCAGGAGCCTGCGCCGAGCATGGCGCAAGACAATCTGCTCTCACAGATGAAGGCGCACGGCTTCAACTGGATCCGTTTGCGCACGTTCGTGGACCCGAAGGCGAGTGACGGCTACGACAAGAACAACGGCTATGACGACATCGCGCACACGGTGACGTTCGGGGCGAAGATCAAAGCGGCGGGCATGGGGCTCTTGGTGGACTTTCACTACAGCGACAACTGGGCGGACCCTGGCAAGCAGTGCATACCCGAGGCGTGGCAGGGCTACACCACGATCGATCAATTGGCGACGGCGGTGCACGACTACACGAAGGACGCGATCCAGAAGCTTGTCGCGGGCGGCGCGCGCCCGGACATGGTGCAGATCGGCAACGAGACCACGCCGGGCATGCTGCTTCACCACTGCGACGCGGGCGGACAGCCCAACGCGGACAAGCCGTCGATCACGGGTAGCACCGGCAATTGGACGAACCTGGGCAAACTCTTGAATGCCGGTATCGCGGGCGTGAAGGAAGTGGACGCGGGCATCATGGTGTCGTTTCACATCGACAAAGGCAGCACCTACAGCGCGACCAAGAACTGGATCGACAACGCGGTGAAGCAAGGCGCGACGCCGGAGGCGTTCGGCGAATCCTGCTACCAAAAGTACCAAGGGGATCCGAACAGCATCCCGAACACCGTCAACGGTTGGACCAGCACGTTCGGCCAGCTCGCGACGAACTACCCGAACATCAAATTCTTTGCGGCGGAGTACGGCCCGCTCGAACGGCAGATCAACGACGTGCTCTTCAATCTGCCCAACAAGCAGGGCATCGGCACGTTCAATTGGGAGCCGACGACCCAGGGCGATTGGAACGCGGACCTGCCCGTCATGACTCCGGCGGCGCCGAGCCACGCACTCTTCAACAACCGCACGGGTAACACCTACACGACCCGTACGGACATCGCTCTCTACGATCAAATGAAGATCGACTACGCAGCGCGCCTCTGAGCGCGGCATACTACGAGTCAAGTTCATGCGCGGCGCACACTGGCTCTTGCTCGCTTGCTCTTCGTTTTTGGGCTGCTCCGGCGGCAGCCAGTCGGCCGCGCCCGCGGGTGACGATCAGTCCGGCGGTAGCGGGCAATCGGGCGGCGCAAGTGGCGCGAGCGGCAACGCGGGCAGCGGGCTTGGCGGAAGCGCGGGCCTCGGCAACGGCGGTGCGCCCAGCGCCGGCAGCGCAGGCACGCAGAGCGGTGCGAGCGGCGACGGTAGCGCGGGCGTAGGAGCAGGCGGTGCGCTCGGCGGCGGTGCGGGTGGGGCCATGGCCGGTGCGAGCGGAACCGTCGCGGGCGCAGGCAGCGGTGGCGCGCCGGCAGGCGGCAGCGGTGGCGCAGCGGGCAGCGGCGGAGGTACGGCAGGAGCGGGCGGCGCGGCGGGCAGCAGCGGCGCGGCGGGCAGCAGCGGCGCCCTCAGCGCGAGCTATTACATCGGCGCGGACATCACGG
>DASYCR010000163.1:0-2495 GCA_036500095.1 Polyangiaceae bacterium | reverse complement strand
AGAGCCGCATCGTCGAGTGGCTGTGCGAGGTGGTGCACGAAGAGGGCAGCATGGTGCCGCTGCGCGCTCGCTACCGCAAAATCCACGGCTCGCTCGACGGCATGGTCGGCGCCGCGCTCCACCACTACAACTTCGAGCGCGCCGACCGCGACACGATCGAGCGATCGCTGCTCGAGCGCTGGAAGGTGCGCCGCGACGACGAGAACGGCCGCACCTGGGTGGCCGGCGCGGCCGAGTGGTTGCGCCCCGTGGGCACCGATCAACCGGTCGGACCGAGCGGCATCCGTTTCACGCTCGACACTCTCGAGACGCGCCGCATGGTGACGCGCTACACGCTGCGCAAAATGGGCGGCGGGCGACCGCTCTTGTTTTGGCTGGACGACATCCACAACGCGAGCCCGGCCACGATCGAAGGCCTCTTGCGCATTCACCAGGACGAGCCCGACCAGCGCATCGTGATGGTCGGCACCGTGCGACTCGAAGACATCGTGCTCGGCACTGTCACCGCGGATCGCCTGCGAGAACTGCGCGACGTGATGCAGGGCAAGGCGCTCGACGTCGAACCCCTGCCGCCCGACACAACCGCCGAGCTCTTGCGCGAGTCGCTGCCGCTCGACGACGCTGCCGTGAAGGAAGCCGCCCGCCGCAGCCGCGGCAATCCGCTATTCGCGTTGCAACAACTGCATGCCTGGGCCCTGGCCGGGAACATGGAGTTTCAAAACGGCGTGTATCGCGTGCCGCCCGAAGTGCTGGCGATGCGCGCGCAAACCACGGCCGAGCTCTGGGACGGCCGCGTGGCGGCGATGGTCGAGGCGTACCGCGCCGCAGCCTACGCGGCCGCGACGCTCGGCGGCGACATCCGCAAGAACGTGCTGCACGCCTTGCTGACCTCGCTCGGCTTGCCCGCGGACGCGGCGATTCTAAGCTTACAGACCGCGGAAATCCTGGTGCCGCGCGGCCCGGGCCGTTACAGCTGGCCGCACGAGCTCCTGCAAGAGCACCTCTTGCTCCGGCTCGGCGAGCGCGGCGACAAAGAGCGCATCTATCGCGCCTCTGCGGCGGCGCTCACGCAGCATCCGTTGGCCGGCAGCCGGCGCGTCGTGCGCCAGCGCGTCGTGAACCTGTTGCAGGCCGACGACGCGGACACCGCGGCCCTGCTCTTGTTCGACTTCCTGCAACAGAGCTGGAACGGCGCGCGCGAACCGCTCGCCACGATCGCCGATCTCGAGCTCCTCAAGGGCAAGCTCACCGGGCGCACGCTGGCCCTGAAAAATCGCTGGCAAGCAGAGGCCTTGCGCCACACGGGCCGCACCGCCGAAGCCATGACCTTCGCCGAGCTCGCGCGCACGCGCTTCGAGGAGCTCGGCGATCAGGAGAACATCGCGCACAGCTTGCGCTTGCTCGGGCATTTGGCGAGCGATCAAGGCAGCTCCGCCGACGGCCTCGAGCTCACGCAGCGCGCGCACCAGACTTTCGTCGAGCTCGGCAACGTGCTCGGCCAGGCGCAATGCGAGGCCGTCGCCGGGGAAATCGAGTACCTGCTCGGCAGCTACGAGGACGCGCGGCGCACGATTCAGCGCGGTGAGCGCAATTTCGCGGCGCTCGGGCAAGCGCTCGGCCGCGGGCAGTGCTTGCTCTTGCTCTCCTGGATCGAGCACTCGGAGGGCGCGACGGATCGCTCGCGCCGGCTCGCGCAAGAGGCGCGCGCGGAGTTCGAGCGCGCCGGCTATCGCCTCGGCACCGCGCAGGCCGACGTGTCGATCGCGCACGTGGAACATCGCTTGATGAATTTCCACAGCGCCGAGCTCGGCGCGCTCGACGCGCTCGCGACCTTCGAGACGCTGCGCACGCCGCGCGGGCAAGCGGCCTGCGATCGGTTACTGGCCATGATCGGCCTCGACACGGACGATCTCGACATGGCCGAGCAGTACACGGATCGCGCCGCTAAATCCTTCCAGCACATGAGCGACCCTTGGGGCGTGATCGAGAGCAAGCTGCTGGTCGCGCAAATCGCGCTCGTACGGCATCAAAACGGCAAGGCGCGCGTGCTCTTAGAAGAGGCGAGCCGCGTCACGGTGGAGGAGGCGGAAGCGCGCCAGCACTTCCTGCTCACGCGCGCCTGGCTACAGATCGCGGACCACAATAGCGAGAGCGCGCTCGAGTCACTGGAGGCCGCCGCCGACGTCTTCGGTCAGCGCACCCGCGCCGGCGATCACACGCCTCACCTCTTGAGCCGCCTCGCCCGCTTCGAATGGCCGCCCCACGCCATGGACCGCATCGACACCTGGCGCTCCCTCCTGAACGATCGCGCTCGACGTAAGCACGGTTAAACCGCTGCTCGTCGCGCTACGTTTTTAGAAAAACCGCGAAGACGCGAAGACCCAGATTTTTGGGTGACCACAATGAGACGCGATCGCCGCGGCCGTAATATATGCGTTGTGCGACCCCAAATTTCCCCGCTCTTTCTTCGCGTCTTCGCGCCATCGCGGTGATTC
>DASYCR010000162.1:0-5888 GCA_036500095.1 Polyangiaceae bacterium | reverse complement strand
TGCTCAGCACTGCAACTGCCACCAGGTGGCTTCAGTACGTCAAATCCGTCCGTTCAGAAAATGACGGTCAACCGCGGCCCCGGCAACGATATTCTCTGGATCTTGACCGACATCGCTCGCGTATACGCCCTTACGCAATAGCACGGGCTGGGCATCCATTTCATCGGCAGCTTCGCTCTCTTAGGTCTCGCTCGTTCCGCCGGCCCGGCAACTGGAAATAGCATCCTCTCAGCCGGACTTTCACCCACAAGACAGCGACCATCATGAGCGCGCCAAAAAACGCGAACGGCCCGCTTTAGCGGGCCGTTCTCCGTTCACCCTGGAGGGCGAACTCAAGCCGAAATCACAAACCGCATTGCGTCTTGCAGGTCGTGCTGATGCACATCGAAAAGTCCGAGGCGGAGGTATCGGCCGCTCCGAACGTCGCCAAGCACTGGGCACCCGTCATGCTCGAACCGCACATGCAGGTATCGAGTGCGTCGGCACCCGTTTGACAATCCGCATCACACGCCATGGCTTTGTCTCCGCAGCCGGCGGTCATGTCACCGAGGCAGCCCTGACAGTCCGCGCTGTCGAACACGCAGTCACCGCCGCCCGTACCACCAGTACCGCCCGTACCCGCTGTGGTATCGCCGCCCGCACCGCTCGTCCCGGCTGTCGTCCCGCCCGCCGTGCCACCCGCGCCAGCGTCACTCGAGCTGCTGCTGCAGCTTGTGGACGCAGCCATCAGACCGAAGCTCAAAATAACTGGAATACAAGCGATTAGAATGCGCATGCGAAAAACTCCTCCGTAGTGGAAGCGCGAGGTTAGAAAGCCCGCGCGCGCCAGTCAATCATTTGTCCTCGATTTGTCTGTGCGCGCGGCCGGCGCACTGCTCGCTCAGGTAGCGCGGGCCTCGGAGTTCGACGTCGCGCGCGCGTCGGTTATTCACGAATATTTCGAAGAATTGGCGCTGGCAGCTTCAGCAGCACCGGAAATGCGTCAGCCGTCGAGGCCCCGCTTGAAGATGCGCGCACCCGTGGCCGCGTAGCGAACTGCCTCACGCAGTTGCTCCGGGTCCACCGGCTTCTCGAGCACCTGGTATTGGAGCTCGCGGGCGAAGCGGGCGGCCGCCGCGGGCGAGAGCGGCGCGCTGACGAATACGAAACGATGGCGCCAGGTCGCGTCGAGGCTGAGCGCGCGACGATAGAGCTCCGCGCCCGTCACACCCGGCACCATCAACTCGCAGACGATCACGTCGGGCGGGGATTCGCCTTCGATGCGCGTCAGAGCGTGCTGGCCGTTCATCACGAAATCCGCGTGCATTTCGGCGTGCGATACGTACCGACGATAGTCGCTGTGCGCGCCGATATCGTCGTCGACGAACAGCACCCGTGTGAACGCGCTCTGCGTCCCGCTCGTGCGGCGCGCGGGCCGCGTGCTGCTCGGATCGAGCTGAGCCGTCGTTTCAGTCGCGCCCCCATCCGCGTCGGCTTGTGACGCGGGCGAGCGACGCGCGCTCGCGATGCGAAGCTTTCCGCTCGACTCCCCCTGGCGCACGAAAGCCTGCACTCGACGCGCGAGTTCCATCGCGCTCAGATTCTTCGGAACGAAGCCCTCGGCGCCCATGGCGCGCGCGCGGATCTTGAGCGTCTCTTCGGCGAGTTTGGAGAACAGCACGAGCACGAGCTCGCTGTTCGGCGCTGCGCGCCACAACATGTCGGCGATCGACGAGCCGGACACGCCCGGCAGATCAGGCTCGAGCAGCACGATGTCCGGCTTCTCGTGCAGGATGGCGGCGACCGAGCCCGCCGCTCGGCTGCGCGTAAGCACGCGATAACCTGCTAGTTCGAGCACGCTCTTCGCCGACGCGAGCGAGCGCTCATCGTTGTCGATGATCAAAATGGTGCGACCGCTCGTTTGAGGCGTCATCTCGCTCCACCGCAGCGCAAGCCCGCAGCGCTTGCAGCCGCGCCAATAACGACCCGGCTCGAGCGAACTTAAGGGGCGCGCGGCCCGAGAAAATGCAATCTCAGTTGAACACGCCCGAGACGCCCAGCGTAAACGAGCGCGCCCACGCGGAAACGTCCTCACCCGAGCGGGTGTCGTTCGAGCGCTGGCCCATCAGCCGCAGTTCGGGCCCCACGGCCCACTCGCCGGCCACCCAAAAGTCATAGCCGAACCAGGCGGCGCCGCCGAGGCCGCGCGCGGTCGAGCTCTTCGAACCCGTGGTGTTTACGTTTTGGTAACTTTGCGCGCCGACACCGATCAAGCCGCCCAGGTGCCAGCCACGACTGGCATCCGGAAAGCCGTCGAAGAACGGTCCGACGAGGACGCTCGTGCCGCCGTGGCTCCCGACGCCGAGCCCGTTGCGCTGGTAGTCGACGCCGAACAGCGGATCGACCAAGAGGCCACCACCGATTGAGATACCCGGGCTCGGCGAGCCGCCGACTAGCAAGTCGAGCGACATGCTGTTGCCGCGCCCGGAGTAGTTCGCGTTCTGCCGGTTGTTGTCGGTGTAGCTCGAACGAAAATCCCCGAAGCCGACGCTCATCCGCAGGTAGAACCCGTCGTGAACGTGATAGCTGCGATGCTCGATCGACTGCGCGGGCAAGGGCGCGGTCGTCAGCGTGATCTTTTCGTCCGGTGCGGGGGCCGGGCCGGGCGTCGCGCCTTGTGCCTGCGCGGGCGAGGCCCAGGCGAGCGCGTTGAGCGCCAGGATCGGGGTGAGTCGGGGAAGCAAGGAGCGCATTGTTTGCTATTCGTAAGACCCGACGGAGGAGAGCGCCAATCCATTCACGGAGCTCGTTCGCGAAATGGCCTGAATTTCTGCCGATTCGCAGAAGAAAAACAATGGGTTGCGAACCCGGTTCAATCGACGAACTTCGAAAGCAGCTTCACGTAGGCGGCTTGGTAATAAATGGCCGGCTCGGTCAGCGCCCAGGACATGTCGTAGTCGCGCTCGGGGGCCCAGGACGTGTTGAAGTCCATGAACGCTTTCTGCGCGGGCTGCTTCCTGAACTCGGACGCATTGCATTTGTGATCCGTGTCGGTCGAGCAGTAACTCTTGTTGGGTCCACCGGGCACGTAGCCTGGCGCTGGGCCGAACTTGGAATCCTTGGCGCTGTCCCAGCGCGCGTCTCCGTCGCGGAACCAGGTGTGGAAGATCTCGTTTTCGCTGCGCTCCGCGCCGTAGGCCTCCATCTGCGTCAGGTACACGAGCTGCATTGGGTTCACGCCATGAAATGAATGCAAGATGCCGGCAGCGCGGTCGCGCGCGCTCTCCGCCT
This sequence comes from Polyangiaceae bacterium, assembly GCA_036500095.1. Taxonomy (GTDB): domain Bacteria; phylum Myxococcota_A; class Polyangia; order Polyangiales; family Polyangiaceae; genus PMG-095. The sequence goes on along the minus strand of DASYCR010000162.1, from coordinate 2,618 downwards.
GTTTGCCGTCGACGAGCTTGTATTGGACGAGGTCGTAGTTCGTGTTGCCGAAATTCGCGCGCGGTTGGTTCGAGCCCCAGTGGTACGAATCCTCGCGCATGAACGCGCGGTACAGGTCCTTTTCCGGCTTCATGCCGTACAGGTCGACGCTCTTCCATTGCTCGAGCTTGCGCTCCAAAATCGTGCGCTTGAGCTCGGGATTCGCCGACGGCAGCGTGGTGTAAAATAGGAATGCGTCGCCCTCGGGCGGGTCGTACACGCTCCAGCGATCTTCTTTGAACGGGCGGGTCAGGCCGCGGTTCTTGTCGATGAAAGCTTCGAACTGCTTGTCGCCCGTGAGCGCGAACAGATAGACGGCGGCCACGACGGCGCGCGCGTCCTGATCGGGGAGGCTCACGTCCGCGTCGCCCGACTTGATGGTGCCGTCGTCACAGGCGTCGCTCTTGGGGTGGCTGCCGTAGTGCGCCCAAGCGGCGAGCGCGCGTTTGCGCAGATCCTCCGCGTAGTCCTTGAGCTTGTCGAACTTCGACAGCGTGAGCGCGGCATGCGCAAAGACGCCCGCCACCGTGATCGTCGCCGACGAGCAGGGCGCCGGGTAATAGTAGCGCTTGAACTTCGACTCCTCGGGGACGGGATCGCCGAACTCGATGTTACCGACTTTGAGCAGCGCGGCGCCGTTCAGGTCCGCGGCTTGCATCTTCTTCAAAAAGTCGAGCTCGTACACGATCTCGTCGATCAGATCGGGCAAGCCATTGCCGGATTCCGGGATGTTGTAGTCATCCGTGAACGGGCCCGGGTGATCCTCGTAGGCCGAGAGCAACTGGTGCATCACGGTATAAGTGAACGTGGTGTACTTGTCGGTGTCGCCCGCGTCCCACCAGCCGCCGCTCAGGTCGCGGATCGTCTGGTCGTTGTTCTTGTCGAGCACGCTGTGGGCTTCCTTGTCCTGACCCGGGCCCATGTAGTCCACGCCCTCGAGCCAGCATTTGTCGCCCACGCAGGCGAACGGCTTTTCTTTCGGGAAATTCGCGCGATTGAAATAGAACATGCGGACGGCCGCCTTCAGCACGTCGCGGTAGACGTTTGAATTGATCTCGAAGCGCGCGGAGCGCACGCCGTTCTGGCGATCGAGGATGAAGTACGACCCGGGCGTGCTCACCTGGGAGAAATCGAACCAGGAGCCGCGATCTCCGGAGCTTGGCTGAGTGTCGCCGTTGTTCCAAGGCACGGGCTTTGCGCTCATCACCTGAACGCCGTCCTCGAAGCGCCGGAGCTCGAGCGTGGCGCCGGGCACGTACTCGTCCTTGGCGTTCCAACCCTCTTGTGGATCGACTAAAATCGCGACCTTTTTCAGATCCGGGCGATAACCGAACTGGTCGACGACGATGTAGCGGCTCTCCGGTATTTCGCTGCCGCTCTTGGGTTCACCCACGAACTTGGGCGGGCCGCTCGGGAGCGTCGTGCTCCGATCGGGGACGAGGCAGGCCGTCAGTGCGAGCGCGAGCAGCGATGCGCTGCGCGACACCCGGCGGAGTGACATGGACTTTCTGAGCATGGCGGGTTTCCCTGATTTTAGTGAGTCTGTTTGCACGGCGCTCACGGCGTTGCGGCGAGGATCAGCACGCCGCGGGGCGCGAGCGCGGTGGTGCCCTCGCACGTCTTCCCGGTCAGCGCGTCGGCGTAGACGCCGATCGGCAACACGACCGCTTGCGGCGCGTCCCCATGATTGAGGAGATAGAGCAGCGCTTCACCCGACGGAGAAACGCGCTTCGTCACCTCTACGCCGACGGGCGGCGCGGCGCCGTCGCGCAAGGGCGACGCGATGCCGTGCGCCGCGGCGACGGCCGCGAAAAACGCCAGCAAGGTGGGCTGCTCCAAGCGCGTGCCGAGATAGTAGGCCTTGCCCTGGCCGTACTCGTTGACGGTGACCGCCGTGTCGCCCGCGTAGAACTGCTCCGTGTAGTACGCGAGCGGTTTTGCGTTCGCCAGCCAGAGCCGCTCGCACAAAAGAGACGCCTTGTACGTCACATCCGCGCCGAGCGAACCGAGCGGACCCGCAAAGCGCACGCCTTGCTCGAGCTCGGGGGGTAAGGCGTCGAACTCTTCCACGGTGAACCCGAGCACCTCGCGCAGCGGGCCGGGCGCGCCGCCTTCATGAACGCGATCGTCTTCGTCCACCACGCCGCTCCAAAAGGTGGCGACGAGCGTGGCACCCGCCCGAACGCGCTCGGCGATCGCGCGCGCCTGCGCCGACCGCAGCAGATAGCCGACCGGCAAGACGACCACGTCGTACCGCGCCAAATCGGCGTCGGGACCGACGACGTCGGTGGCGATGCCGGCCGCGTGCAGGGCCGCAAAGTGGCGGACGACCTCGGCGTGATAATCGAGGTCTCGGCTGGGCCCGCTCGACGCTTTCTGCGCCCACCAGCATTCCCAGGCGAACACGACCGCGACCCGCGCGGGCGTGCGGGCGCCGAGCGTCTTTTGTCCGAGCGCTGCGAGCTCTTGGCCGAGCTCGGACACTTCGCGGAACACGCGCGCGTCGCTGCGACCATGGTGCTCGACCACGGCGCCGTGGAACTTCTCGATGCCCCCTTGCGATTTCCGCCACTGAAAAT
>DASYCR010000161.1:0-13012 GCA_036500095.1 Polyangiaceae bacterium | reverse complement strand
CCGTGTAAGCATCGTTCACACGGTAGCCAACCTGGTAGACGCGCTGCGTATACTCCCCCGGCGTAAGGTTCGAGAGCTCGACCTTCACGCCGCTTTTGGCCCGCGCCGGCTGCAGGCGCTTGTAGTGGATCTGGTTGTTTTCGCCTCGTTCGGGATTGGCGACAGTGAAATCCCAGAGCAGCACCTGAACGTTGCCCGCCGCGTCGCGCGTGACATAGGAGGAAGCGTCTTCGCAGGTCAGCTCGACGGGCCCGAGCCGGTTGAAAAATTGGTAAGCGAAGAAGACCGGCTTGCGGATGTCTTGATAGTTGAGGAGCCCGAATCCGCCGTGGAACGGCGTGAAGCGCGGGCCTGCCTCCTCGAAAATGTCGGTGAAGACCCAGTAGGACATAGAGTCCGCGGCGGTGCCGCTCTTCTTCAGCTTGTCGAGGACGAACGCGGCGCTGTGATAGCTGTCGTGGAGTGGGTCTGCGGGCGTGTACGAGCTGCTCCATTCCGTGAAGTGGAGTTCGAGCTCGGGCAACGCTGACGCGGCGATCTGCTCGCGTACGGCGAGCACATTTCCAAAAATGCTGCGCGGGTCGTGAGACAGGATAGTGCCGGCCGTGCCCGTCTCGTCCAGATGCCCGACCTCGACCGCGTAGTCGTGCGTCGAGATAAAGTCGATCGGCACGGCGTGACGCGCGCAGTACTCGATGAGCTCGGGTACCCAAGCGCACCCCGCCGTGGCCGGCCCACCGACGCGATATGCGCTCGATACAGCTTTGATCGCGCAGGCCGTCCGCGCGAAGAGCTCGAAGTAGTCGGCTTGTGTGCCGTCGAAGAACCCAGCGAGATTCGGCTCGTTCCAGACCTCGAAATACCACGTTGCCACCTCCGCCTCGCCGTAGCGTTCCGTGAAGTGTCGGACCAACGCGACGATCAGCGCGTGCCACTTGGCCATGTCCTTGGGCGGCGAGACGTTGCCCTTCCACCAAAAGATCGTTTTCGATCCGCTTGCGAGCGCGCTCGGGCAGAAGCCGATCTCCACGAACGGTTTCACGCCGATGCGCAGCAGAAAGTCGTAGACCTCGTCGATGTACTGGAAGTTGAATTCAGCGTGACCCGCGGCGTCCTCGCGGTACACACCGAGCTCGTCTCCGAGCAAGCCGTGCATGCGTAGGTAGCCGAAGTCGCATTCCCTCTTCACGTAAGCAAGCTGTCGTTGCCAATCCGCGCGCAGGCCTTCCGCCACCCGTCCAGCCCCAACGCATCGCTTGGGCATCGTGCTGAGCGCCCCGCGCGGCGAATGTAGATCCGCACGAACGCGCCGCGCGGGCGAAGTTGAAGTGGGCTCTGCAAGCGAAGAGCCGGCGTGATTGGTCTCTGCGGGCTCTTGGCCCTTCATGGTCAGCACGTCACGTGTTCTCTCACAATGACGGGCCGGCGCCGAGCGCCAAGCGGAATGCCGTCATCGACGGTTCGAACGAACGGCGCTGACATTTCATTTTGCGGATACCGAAAGTGCGGAATCAGAGCTTTGGCGCGCGTGAGCGCGTCTAGAATGGCGCGAAACCGAGGCGGCGGCCCTCGCGCGCTGGCGCCAATTGAACAATCCGATACGCGATCTACGCCCTACTCGAGTGCTTTCACGTCGGCGATGTCTTGAGGTCGCCCCGCGGCGCGCTTGTTTTTGATGAGCGCGCCGCGGCCGATCACGGGTATCGCGCATCCGTCGACGTCGAAGCTTTCGCCGTCTGCGATGGCTTCAGCAAAAGTAATGCCGTCCGCGCGATTGATGATGTCGATCCTGCGCGGTGGAACACCGAGTTGGAGGACGCCGTCGTAGGAAGCGAAGTCCTCGACACCTACCTCGAAGGCCGAGAGTGGCGCCCCGAATGCAGCCAGCGCGGCGTACACGCGCTTGGCGTTGTCCGAATTCGCTTCGACCAAAACATCGAGATCCTTGGTGGCGCGCGGGTGCCCGTGGAACGCGACCGCGTGGCCGCCTAACACGACGAACCGGGCCCCCGCCCCGTGAAGCTCGACAAGGATGTCGCGGAAGTCGTCGAAGAGCTCAATCATGCGCGGGTTCGCGGTACGAAGCGCACCGGGACGCCGCGCGAGTGCCGGGCGCTGTCCAGACCAGCGAGGCTGAAGCTCTCAATGGTTAGCCTCGTCGCCAGCGAGATAGCGACCGCACCCCGGACCGGCGTGAAATCGTGTTCGGGTTGACCGAGACGAGCCTTACGGATCACCATCAGCCCGGCCCGCGCCGCGGCCCGCTCTTTTCGTGCTGGCTCTTCGAGAGTCACGGTCCGAAGCTTAGCATTCCGAAGTGCCTTTCGCCTCACGTTTATGGCCAAGGCGCTAGCTCGGGTGCCGAGCAGTTCGGGTGCCGAGCAGTTCTCGCGGATCTGAGCTCTCGAACGCTGGGAGGCAAACAATGCGTAAAGACATCGCTCCAGGGATTTTTACGATCGCTGACGTTCTCACTGCAGAAGAATGCCGGGAGCTCGTCGCTTGGTCGGAATCTCTCGGCTACGAGGCGGCACCCGTGACGTTGGCTAGCGGCTTTGTTCAGCGTCCTGATATTCGCAACAACACTCGCGCGATGGTCGATGCTCCCAAGCGCGCGCAGCAGATCTGGTCGCGTATTGCAGCTGATGTGTCCTCGATCTTTCAAGATCGTCGTGTCGTCGGCTTGAACGAGCGGCTGCGCTTCTATCGATATGACCCCGGACAAAAGTTCGCGCCGCACACTGACGGTTGCTTCCGACGGGAAAATGGCGAAGAGAGTCTCTTGACGTTGATGATCTACTTGAGCGGCGGCGCGCGCGGAGGCGAGACCCGTTTCGAGGACGCCTCGATCACGCCGGAAGCGGGCCTCGCGCTGCTCTTCGATCACTATCTTCTGCACGAAGGTGCACCCGTCATCGAAGGCCGGAAGTACGTGCTGCGATCCGACGTGATGTACGCCCCCGCGTGATAAGCTGGGGGCCAATGCGCAAGTCTGGAGAGGGTCAAGCGTGCCGCGCGCTCGTCGTCACTGCGATGTTCTTTCTCGGCTGTCGGGCCACGCAACCGATTCGACCCGCCACGCCCGTGCCTGCTCCCATCTTCACGCAGCCAAGTGGCTTCGAGGCTGCGATCTCGACCGCCGAATCACTGCTCGGAGGAAAGGCCGCGATCCTCGCGCTCTCCGATTCTCCGGACGACAAGATTCCCGCGGGGCGGATGTTCACGACGACAGATGGTTTGAAGAAAGTGGTGGACTTGCACGATCGGCTCGAGGCGCAGGGCGCTTATCTTTTCTTGCTGGATTCGGGCATGGGCTTCAAACCCGATCGGCTGGGTTTGCTGCCAACCACCGACAAGTACCAGGTGCTCGAGACGATGCAGACGAACGGCAACCACGCGCACACACATGCGGAGGTCATGGCATGGTTGCACGAGCTCGATCGCTCCGATCCGTGGTTACTCCTCGGCGCAAGCTACGATTTCGTCGATGGATTCTTCGTGGATCCGGTTCACGATCCCAATGCTCTCGCGCAAAACGTTCTCACATTCTGTCCGGACTTCTACTATCAGGGCATCGGTCTCGATCCCGAAAAGAAGGGAGTGCCACCGCTCGCGCTCACCGAGGAGTACTTCCGGACGGAGCGGACTTTCCATTTTTGGTGGGACTAAGCGGTCACAGCGTGCAAGCAGCGCTCTCATCAGTGTCCTCTTTGCCTTGCCGAAGCGCCGATATCCCTGGTCCAATGCGTCGGCTCTCGAGCGAGGACACCCGATGACAGGCAAGAAGAAAACAGTGAAGAAGTACGAGTCGCGCGCGCTTCTGCACAAAGGCTGGGGCTGGCCAAGCGCAAGACCAATGGGGCCAGCAAGCGGCGACGAGCCAGCGCTACCCGCGCCGGGCGGCCTCGACCTTAGCGATGCTTTCTCCACCGACCATCGCGCCCGCGCGGATCCGCGTGCCCGTGCAAGATACGGCGGCGCTTGGTTCATGCCGTTGGCGCGAGTTCCCAGACGTTTGTGTCTGAGTTTGGCACAGGGGTGTGGCACAGCCGCAGCAATCGCCCGCAGATTTCAGGGGCCGCGCGCGGCACGGCGATTGCTGATGGTTTGCCCATGCGCACCCTGACGCTCTGCGTGACACTGGGCGTCGCGACCGGGGTCGCGGCGTGCGGCGGCCAATCGCGTGAGAGCTCCTCGAACCGCGAGGCAGCGGGCACTGGCGGTTCAGCTGGCTCAGGCGATAGCAGTTCGGGTGGTAGCAGCTCGGGTGGCTGGGCAGCCGGTCAAGCTCCCGATCCGTGCTTCGGTGCGGACTATCAACTCGTACCGCAAGCCAAGGCGTGTGAGGTCGATCTCGACTGCATGCCCGTCGCTACGGCCTCGTGCTGTGGCGCGAGCGTGGTGGTCGGTATCGCCAAGACCGAGAGTGCCTATGAGGCCTGTTATTTCTTTAGCGTTCAATGTCCGCCGCTCGGCTGCTTCAGTCAGGCGGAGAGCGAAGCAGGGCGACCACTCGACAACGGAAATCAGGTCACGGTCGCCTGTGTCTCGCTCGACGGCGGCCCGAAGGCGTGCCGCACCTTCAGCGGCGATCCCGCGCAAACCGGTTCGACCTGGGTATGCACCTGCAGCAACGCGGCGTCTTGTTGCAAGATGAGCGCCGGCGGATAGGTGTGCCGCGCGCGAGCTGCCTAGCGCGCCAGTGCGCTCAAGATCGCGCCGGAGCCGCTTCACACACGCCGGGCACCGGTTCGAGGTTCTTGCCGAGCAGAAACGCGGCGGGGCGGTAGGAGTCGCCGATCTTGACGAACAGCTCGCTGGTCTTGGGGTAGGCGCAGCCGACGATGTCGTTCTGTTGCCAGTCGCCGCCGTAGCGAATGTCGATCGAGAAGGGCGCGAACGCGCGGCCGCCCTTGTCGAGCGTCGTACTCGGGGTGGTCACGCGCACGCGCCGCTCGTGCGGTGGCGGTCGCGCGCGCGAGAAGCGGCTGCTCTCGAGCTTTGCCAGAGGCTTGAGCAACGCCTCGTCGACTCGGTGCTGCACCCAGCCGACGAGCGACGGCTCATGGGCTGACGCGAGGGACGGGATGAGCGACAGAGCGAGTACGCAGCACGAGAAGTAGCGGTACATTTTCACGACGCATCCTTTCGACAATTCTAAAAACCTTGGAGAACAGATGGCTGGAACCCCTGGAGAGCAGCTCGACGACCGCCGCGCTGCCGAGCACGGGGACCCAGAGAGCGAGCACGTAGCCGAGCTGCGGGCTGACTCCGAGCGTGTCGAGCCCGATCATCAGCGCGCGCGAAGTGACGGCCACGCTCATCTGCGCGACGACGTGCCGCATCGCGTGCCCGTGTGCGACCAGCTCCCGCCGCCGTGCGGCCCGAATGCCCCAGACCGTGCAGCAGGCGACGATCGCGGCCGAGAGCAGGAAGCCCAGCGTCACGATGCCGCCGCCCTTCGCCGAGAACGAGAGCACGATACCCGAGGGCACGAGCGCGAACAAGAGGAGCACGCCGGTGATTCGCCCGAGCCAGCGGTGTAGCGCCGGACGCCGCTGGAGCGCGCGCGTCGTGAGCAGCAAGCAGAGCGGCAACGAGGGCAGCGCCGTTGCCACGTGTACGCGCAGGCAGGTGAGATACAGCGACTCGAACCGGAGCGGCATCTTCTCGATCACGAAGGCGGGGAGTATCGAGAAGTCGAAGTAGTCGAGGCTCGTCCACGCGATCAGCGCGGCGCCCGCCAAGATCGTGACGAGAAATAGTCGTCGCGGCAGCGAGACGAGCAAACGAGGCATGTCTGCTCTGACGCCACGCAGCGGCGAAAGTTTGGCCAAATCGACGGTGACAGATTTTCTCGGCATGCTCGAACCACACCGAGAACGCCGCTGCGATCCGAAATATTACACGCGAAAAAATCTGGGAAGAGTTGGCCGAACTCGAGCGTAGAGTGTGCTGCGCGGTCTGCCCGCGTGACGCTGCGTAGTCTTGCGCTCAATGCCGCGTGAGCCAGTATCCCGCGGTGGCGCCGAGCACACCGAGGACGATGAGCGCGAGGCCGACCACGGCTGAGCCTTTGGGCTCGTTGGTTGACTCTTTCTGCGCTTGCGGCTTTTTGCGAGATGTTGCGGCTGCGGGGGATGCGCCGTGGTGGCGGTCATCTTGGGCCGATTTGACCTTCGCGCTCGCGGCATCAGGCGCGGCGGCGCGCGCCGCGGGGACTGGCACCGCGGCTAGCGCGCGCGCGGCGCGGCTCGAGTCTTGCGCACGCGCAACGCGCTCACGGGATTTTTTCGAGATGCTTCGGATCTGCGTGTCGTCGAGCTGTTCGTGGCCGCCGGAGAAGGGGCGCAAGGCGTCCGCGAAGTCGTTCATCGTCGCGAAGCGCAGCTTCGGATCGCGGTTCATGGCGCGCTGCACGACTTCGGCGAGGCCCGGCTCGACCCAAGGTGCCCGCTCCTGAATAGGCGGTGGCGGCTCGCTGATGATGGCGGCGATCACGTCGAACACCGAGTCGAACTGCCCGAACGGCGGAACGCCGCATAGCAGATGGTAGAGCGTTGCGCCGAGGCCCCACACATCCGTGCGCTGGTCGCTGGCTTTGGCGTTGCGCAGCTGTTCGGGTGAGGCGTAGTCGGGCGTGCCGAGCTGGCGGCCCGTCGCGGTGAGCGAATCGCCGCCCGCGGCGCTCATTTGCTTGGCAATGCCGAAATCGCAGACTCTGACCACGAGCGCCGCGCCCTGCGGGTCGAGCAGCAAATTACCGGGTTTTATGTCGCGGTGCACGATGCCGAGCGCGTGCGCGGCGGCCAGTCCGCGCGCGGCCTGCAGCGCGATGCGCACCGCGGATTCGGGCTCGAGCGCGCCGTGTTTCTCGAGCACGCTGTCCACGTCTTGCCCGGCGAGGAATGGCATGACCAGAAAATGCAAACCAAGCTCGTAGTCTCGACCCGCGTCGACGGTCGGCACCACGTGCGGATGCGACAGGCCGAGGGCGAGCATCGACTCGCGCTCGAAGCGCTGAGCGAACTCGCCTTCGAGCAACTCGGTGTACATGATCTTCAGCGCGAAGGTATTGCCTCCCAAGTCTTGCGCGCGAAACACCGAAGCCATGCCGCCCGCGCCAATCAAGGACAACAGGCGGTAGCGCTGCGACACGAGCCGACCGACGTAAGTCGCCGCGCGCTCTTCTGGTGAAACCGGCTGCATGATCGGAAATCGCGAGCTTACGGCCCACGAAAGCGGGAGTCGAGCGATCAAGACTCGTGCACGAGAAACAAATACAAACTCCGCTACCCGCGGCGAGCGGCCTCGATCTTGGCGACGTCGATCTTCCGCATCGTCATCATGGTCTCGAAGGCTCGCTTGGCCTCGGTGCCGCCGGCTGCCATCGCGTCCGTGAGCACGCGCGGGGTGATCTGCCAGGAAAGACCCCAGCGATCCTTACACCAGCCACAAGCGCTCTCTTGACCGCCGTTGCCGACGATCGCGTTCCAATAGCGGTCCGTTTCTTCCTGATTGTCCGTGGCAATTTGGAAGGAGAACGCCTCGCTGTGCTTGAATTGTGGGCCCCCGTTGAGACCGAGGCAGGGGATGCCGAAGACCGTGAACTCCACCGTCAGCACCTCACCTTCCTTGCCGCCCGGAAATTCACCCGGCGCCTTGTGGACGGCGGTCACTTCACTATTCGGGAAGGTAGCCGCGTAAAAGCGCGCCGCTTCTTGTGCGTCCTTGTCAAACCAGATGCAAATCGTGTTCTTCGGCGTCATTGGGCTACTCCTTGGTTCCGATCCGTAAATAGCAGCTGTTGCGAAGGGCGTGCCAGCGCTAGCGCCAGACCACGCTGAGCGCGAGCCCGGGCCGCAATACCGAAGGTCTGGCCAGGACCTGGTGCGTCCCGGTGTCATCGACGACATCGAAGTGGGTCCGGTACAGGGCGAGATCGGCAACGAGCGCTAGCTCGACGGCGACTGGCGAGCCTCCCCACTCGATGCCGGCGCGAGTTCTCAGCCAAGGCGACCAAGCGAAGGCTCCTGCGGCCGCGGTGGCCTTCGGCGTGTTGGACTTCGACGTGACGCGCGTGACGTCGATGCCCGGTCCGCCGCTGGCCACTAGGCTCGTGCGAGCGCCCACGCTTCGGCGCCAGCCGAACAGCAACCAGCCCCGATTGCTTTGAATGGTGAGATCGAACTCTGCGCTGCCGTAGTGCTGGTCCAGACACGACTCGACCGCACCTAAAACGAACAGCGTGTCGCGTACGCCCGCGAGCTCTACGCCAGAGAAAACACCTGGACCCTGCTCGAGACCGAAGGCGCCGCCGGACCACGCGGCCTGGTAGCTCGCACCCAAACGCTGCGAGAGCCGTCGGGTCGGCGCGCGAGCAGGCGGCTCAGGGGCGCCCGCGACCGGAGCGGGCTTCGCTCGCGTGGTTGCAGGTTTCGGTAGATATGCGAGCAAGGCTGCTTGCGCAGCGGCGCGGCTCGCGCCGCTGACACCGTGCAGTAGCGCGAGCAGCGACGATTCCACGATTTGCCCCACGGATTCGCGTCCGAGCTCGTCGAGGCCTTGCGGCAACGGGATGTCGCGCACGATGAACAGCTTGCGCGCGTCGTCCCCGAACACCAGGCGCACCGTCGCGAGCTGCGGGTACAAGATCCAGACCGTGGGCTCGTGCGCGCCGCGGTGCGCGGTCAGGTCGTGCTCGGTCAGCTCTGCGCGCCGCTCGAACCGAGCGCGAATGTGGCGAACGCGCAACAGATCGGCGATCACGCGCGCGAGTTGGTCGCTGTCCTCCGAAACCCCGACCAACACGACCTCTACCGCCAGCGGTTCGTGCTCGGAAGCGGGCAGCTCCGACTCCTGCGCCCGAGCCGCGCGCGGCAGAGCCTGCGCAAGGATCAGCACGAGCAAGACGCACAATCCTCGCCACATGGACTATTCGGTCGCGCCCGCTGCCAGCGCCGAGAGGCGCTCGCGGGCCTGCGCCGCGTAGACCGAGCCGGGGAAACTAACCAGCAACGTCTGCCAAGTAGCGCGCTCTTCACTCGAGCGGCTGAGCATGCCAAGCGCCTGAGCACGACCGACCAACGCCTCTTCCTCGAGCGGGCCTCCGTTCGAGAGATAACTGGAGAACCGCTCGAGCGCCGCGCCGGGCGCGCCTCGCAGCAGCTGCAGTTTTCCGAGTGAAACCAGCGCGACATGAGCCTCCGGCGAGCCAGGGAACTGTTGCTCGAGCTCCTCCAGTAGAACCGACGTGCGCGCCAAATCTCCAGTGCCGCGCGCAGCGTTGGCTTGTCGCAAAAGCGCGGCGGCGTTGGGCGCGCCCGGTTCGCTGGGCGGTACCAGTGCGAACGCGGCACTCGCCTGCCCGTGCTGCGTGGGTTCGGCGCTCACCGGCGGTGACGGCGCGCTCAGGGCTGATGCCTGTGCGTCGAGACTCCGCGCCGGTACGACGGGCACGATGCTCGGTGTTGCCGCTGCGTTCTGCGGCTGCGCCGAGTCCACGGCTGGCAGCGGGGGCGGGGGCTCTGCATTCGCCTCGCCGAGCGTGGGCACATGCCGGGTGCGCTCCGGCGTCGGTGACGGTGCGGGCGCGCTCGCAGGGGCCGGTGGCGTGGGTCGCGTCCACACGCCCCGCACGGCGAAGGCGACCCCGCACACTACCAACACGGCCGCGGCGGCCAACCAAGACACACGAAAGGTGCGAACGCGCAGGCGAGGCTTGCGAGTCTCCAACGCAGCAGAAACGAAGCGAGCCAGCCGCTCCTCGTCTCCCGATTGCACGGCGGCGATGCGATCGAAATCCCGGCCGAGCTCGTACGCGGCGTGAAGCTCTGGCGAAGCTTCGAGCACTTCCGTGAGCTCCGCGAGTTCGCCGGGGAGCAGCGCGCCACGACGAGCGCGTACGCCGAGGTTCTCCGGATGGTCTTTCGCCTGCTTCATGGTTTGGCTCCGACGACGTCGTACAGCTTGCGATTGCGAGCGAGCTCTTCGCGCAGCGCGGCGAGTCCGCGCCGTAGACGGCTGCGTACCGTGTTGACCGGCGTTCCGATCACGTTGCTCGTTTCCTCGACCGTGTAGCCCAGCACGACGTGCAGGCCGAGCACCTCCGCTTGCGCGAGCGGTAGCTCGTCCAAGAGCTCGCGCAGCGCCCGCCTGCGACGCGCGGCGTCGACGAGCTCGGCGGGCGAGAGCGCACCGTCCGCGACCTCTTCCGGCTCGCTGTCCACTATTCGCTCACGCGCTGCGCGCCGTCGTCGTGTGGCGAGCGCGGTGAGCAGCGCCACTCGCGAAGCAAAATGAAGAATGCTCGACTCAGCGCGAAAACTCGGCAGGGCGGACAAGAGCGCCAGCGAGGCCTCCTGACAGACGTCCTCGAGCTCCGGACTGTGCGCGCCCATCACTCGCCGCACGACGCCCAGCACCGCGGGCGCGACCGCGAGCAGCAGCGTCCGTTCCGCCACGCGGTTTCCACGCGCGACCTGCGCCAGCAACGCGTACAGCGGGTCCGCCGGGTGAGGACGCGCGGACTCGCCGCCGGGCGCGGGAGAGCCAGAACCAGGGTCGCGGAGTAGGCGCAGCATTTCAGTGGCTATTCAGCTGGTAGTGGCTCGCAGAGAAAGTGGACCCCAAAAATCGTCCGCGGTCGCGCGCCTACGGACACGTGAGCGTGTTCAGCAGGACGTCCACGTTCCCGCTGAGCGCGACCAGATCCGTCGTGCCATTGTGGTCCAGATCGCCGGCAAAAATCGGCCCGTCCAACTCGGGGTAGTACATCGTAGGCTGAAAGGTGCCGTCGCCGACGCCGCGCAGCAGGCTGAGCCGGTCACCGTTGACGGCGATGTCCGGTATCCCATCCCCGTCGAAATCCGCGACCTGCGTCGCGCTCGGGTCGAACCCAACCGGATAGCCCACCGCGTCCGCGAAGGAGCCATCGCCGTGGCCGAGCAGCACGTTGACCAGCGGCGCGCTCTGCGTGCCGCCCAACTCCACGATGTCCGGCTTGCCGTCTGCGTTCAAGTCCGCGATGCTCGACGGGCCCGCGCTCGGCGTGTCGACCTCGGAGCTGAACGTGCCGTCGCCGTTGCCGAGTAGAACGTTCAGCTGAGGCAAGCCTGAGTCGAGGCTCACGACGGCGAGATCGAGCGTCCCGTTCGCGTCGAAATCCGCCACCTTAGCGAGCAGCGGTTCGCCAGCGAGCGCGTGTGGGATGGGAGCCGCGAATGTGCCGTCCCCGTTGCCGAGCAGGATACTGATCTGCAACGACTGGGGATCGAGCTCCACCAGATCAGGCCGCTGATCGCCGTTGAAATCTCCCGTGAGCACGGGGCCGGGTTCGTCCGCCGTGGCGTACGTGGCACCTTGGGTGAACGTCCCGTCGCCGGCACCGAGCCATACCTCCAGCGAGCCGGTTTGTAGTTGGATGCTGGATTCGCCCATCACAATGTCGAGCTTGCCGTCGTGGTTGAAGTCTGCCGTCGCGAGCGACTCTGTGTTGTTGCCAGTCGGATAGCTGACCAGGGTTTGGAATGTTCCGTCGCTCGCGCCGAGTAGCACGCTGAGCGCGCCGTCGAGCGAGTTGCTCGAGTAGGCGGTCAACAGATCCAATTGGCCGTCGCCGTTCACGTCTTGGAGCGCCGAGCTGGCCTGGCCACCCAAGATGTTCTTTGCTACCGGTGACTCCGGCCCTCTCGCGAGCGAATGCGTGCTCGACGCGAGCACGACGCTCAATCCGCCTGCCCACGCCTCCCCGCCCGGGGCCGAGCGCGAATCGGTGAGCACGAGATCGTTACGGCCGTCCCCGTTCAGATCCCCTACCAGCAAACCGACCGGATCGTAGGGAGAATCCAGCCCACCGTGACTGTCGCCCGGCGCGAACGTGCCGTCGCCATGACCCTGCATGACGCCAAAGCTGCGCCCGTTCGTCATACCGACGATGTCCGGCTTGCCGTCGCCGGTGACGTCCGCAATCACCAGCGCGCCAGGCGAAAACGGTGACGGGTAGCTGACGGGATCGGCGAAAGCGCCGGCTCCGTCGCTGAGCCGCACCGCCACTTGGGCCGTCGTTTGCGCCGTCACGATGTCCTGCGTTTCGCAACCGAGCGCGAGATCCGCGCTGCCGTCGCCGTTCAAATCACCGACCGCCAAAGAGAAGGCGTCGAAACTCGCCGCGTAGTCACACTTGAACGGCAGATCCACGCGGTCCGCGAACGTGCCGTCGCCGTGGCCGAGCAGCACGCTGATCGAGCTATTGTCAGTGGTGCCGGCGGAGGCGCCCTTGTTTTCGATGACTAGATCGAGCTTGCCATCTTTATTGAGGTCTGTGACCGCCACGAAGGCCGGATCCACTCCAATCGGGTATTCGACGTGAGTGGGGAATGTGCCGTCGCCGTTGCCCAGCAACACGCTCGCGCTGCCGTTTGCGGCGAACTGGTAGGAGGCAAAATTGACCGTCACCAGGTCTTGCTTGCCGTCGCCGTTCAGATCTCCAATGGCCACCGCCTGCGGCGCGTAGTCCGTCCCCGAATCGACGCGTGGGGCGAAGGTCCCATCGCCGTTGCCTAGCAGGACGCTGACGACGAACGGTTGAGTGTTTCCCACCTCGAGCATTTCCGAATCCGTGGTCACGATATCGAGATTGCCGTCGCCGTTCAGATCGCCGACGGCGAGTGACGTCACATCCGCCCCCGTGGTGTATTCGACCCTCGGCGCGAACGTGCCGTCGCCGTTGCCGAGCAGCACGCTGAGCGCGCCCGCGTCGGAGTTGGCGATCGAGGTCAGGGCAGCTACATCCAGGCGGCCATCGTGGTTGAAGTCGCCCATCGCCGGTGAGCTCACGTAGTCACCCATTGGGGTTAGCGGCAGCCCGCTCAGCGATAGCTCGCACGGTAGCGGTGGGCATTTGCCGTTCTGGCAGGTTTGACCGGGGGCGCAGACGTTGCCGCACTGTCCGCAGTTCTGGGCGTCGCTCGTGACGTCGAGGCAGCGCGCGTTCGCGCCCACACCGCAGGCG
>DASYCR010000160.1:0-1766 GCA_036500095.1 Polyangiaceae bacterium | reverse complement strand
CAATACACGGGCCCCGCGAGCGAGCTGTGTGCGTTCAAGAATTGTAAGGTCGCGAGCAGCACGTCGGCCGCGTCGACGTACTCGCTGAACACGTCTTGTGAGCAGTCGTCGCTGGTTGGCGCGCGGCCAGCGATCACGTCGTACGAAAATCCGGCTTGGCGCGGATCGATGTACAGCAAATTCGCGAACCGCGTGAGCGAGTCTGGATTCGGTACCACCGTGCCGTCGGGCGCGACCGTGCTCGGCCCCGTACCGAACGCGCGCACTACGTCGGAAGCAAAGCCGTTGAACAGGACGATCAGCGGTTTATGCTCAGCGTCAGTGTCGGCGGGGCGAAAGTTGTAAAAAATCTTGCTCGTCGCGGCGAGCGAGACGGCATGGCCGTGGATCACCACGTTACGCGGCGAAAGCTCGAGCAGGCCGGCCTGCGCGTCGATCGGTCCTGCATCTGCGCTCGCGCCCGCGTCGCGGCGGGCTAGGTCGTCAGCGCGCGTGCCACCATTTGCCGCGCAGCTCAGGCACAGCGTGAGCGCGGCGCTCAACGCGATCCGGCCCGGCTTCAGCTTACCCACACGTTGGAGCTTATCCTGGGCTGCCGTCGCCGCAACGCGGCCGACGACGAGCGAACCGGCGCGGCATATTCGCCTGGCCAGCGCCGGAGACGTCTTCGACCTGGCTTGTTGCAGAACGTGTTTCTTGCGCTTGGATGCCGATCGCGGTACCGCGGGCAGCCATGGCGGACGACCCTGCCAACGAGGACGCGCCGGAAGCGTCCAACGACGACGCGGTGCAGGACGAGCCTCGCCGTGCTCCAGTCGCGCGCACCGAGCCGCCGCTCCCGGAGTGGGCCCCGCCGGCCGCTCGCGGCTCGTCCTCGTTGCGGCGCGGGCTCTTGTTGGGCGCGGCGTTCTTGTTGCCGTCCGCGGCCATCGCCGTGAGCCTGTTCGTCATCTTGAAGGGCGGAGCTCCGCGCGAGCTCGCGCCGATCGCGAGCAGCGTCGTCAACGCACTGGGTGACGCAGGGCCCGCGACCAGCGCTGCGGCGGGCGCAGACGAGGGCGTGCCCGCGCTCGAGAAAGCTGCGCCAGCGGGGATCGCGTTCGAGGACGAAGGCTCCGATCAAGAGCCGAGCGAGCCGAGCCCTGCCAAGAAGGAAAAGCCCAAGCACTTTGCCACCGTGCAAGAAGCGGCGGCCGGCAGCTGCTCGACCGAAAGCGTGGACGGGCTCAGCCGTCAGATCATCGAGCAAGCGCGTTGCATCAAGCCGAACGATTTCGTGGCCCTGCCGAAGCGGCCCAATCTGGTGATGGCCGCGCACGTGTACCCGTACCTCGAGCTCGGCACGCGCGACCACTTGCTGAAGGCGCTCGACGCGCACGCGAGCGCGACGATGACGATCAACAGCGCGCTGCGCACCGTGGCGCAGCAGTACTTGGTGTCGCACTGGGCCGCGAGCAAGATCTGCGGCGTGCAGCTCGCAACCCCGCCGGGTGAGAGCAATCACGAAATTGGCACGGCGCTCGACATCGCTGAGGCCTCGAAATGGCGGCCAGCGCTGGAAGCGCAGGAATTTCGCTGGCTCGGCACTTCGGACCGGGTGCATTTCGACTACAAGGGCGGCAGCGCTTCGGCGCCGAAAAGCGCGACCGACGTGCTCGCCTTCCAAAAGCTCTGGAATCGCAATCACAAGGACGACGCGATCACCGAGAACGGCCAATACAGCTCGGCAACCGAGCAACGCCTGAAAAAAGCCCCTCCGGGCGGCT
>DASYCR010000159.1:0-12560 GCA_036500095.1 Polyangiaceae bacterium | reverse complement strand
CGAGGATTCGGCGGGCGCGAGCTTCGCGGGCCAGCACGCCACCGTGCTCAATGTGCGGACGCGCGACGGCCTGCTCGAGGCCGTCCAGCACGTGCATCAATCCGCGCGCACGGACTCGGCGCTCGCCTATCGCAAGCGACTCGGTCTATCGTCCGAGCCCCGCATGGGCGTCGTCGTTCAAACACTGGTCGCCGCCGATTGCGCGGGCATCTTGTTCACGCGACACCCACTCACCGGCGCGGACGAGCGCGTGATCGAGGGCTCTTGGGGCCTCGGGGAGAGCGTCGTCGCCGGACTGGTCACGCCCGATCGCTATCGACTCGCTCGCGGCGGCAAATTGCTCGCGCACGAGCTCGGCGACAAAGATCTGGCGATCCTCTGGCACGAGGCCGGTGGAACCCATGAAGTGCCCGTCGAGCCGGAGCGCGCCGCGCAGCCATGCCTGACCGCCGCCCAACTCGAACGGCTCGACGCGCTGGCGACCCAGTGTGAGGACGCCTTCGGCGGCTCGCAGGATCTCGAGTGGGCGTTCGCGGGACAGAGCTTGTTCTTGTTACAGCGTCGAGCCATCACCCGTGGTTGAAGCCGCGGCGCCCACAGCCGACGCCAAGAGCCCGGGCGCCGGCCGCCTGATCGCCGCAGTCGCGCTCTCCGCGGCGCTCTCCCCGCTCAATTCGACGATGATCGCCGTCGCGCTCGGCGACATGCAAAGCGCGTTCAGCATCGATTCGAGCAGGCTGCGGCAGTACCTGGTCACGAGCTATTTGCTGACGGGCATCGTGCTGCAGAGCGCAGGCGGAAAAGCCGGCGATCGCATCGGTCATCACCGGACCCTCGCGCTCGGGCAAGTGCTGTTCGCTACGGCGGCACTGGCCGCCTTCGCCCTGCCGTCGCTGCCGATCGTGACCCTGGCGCGCATCACCATGGCCGCGGCCGGCGCGATCATCATTCCGAGCGCGATGGCGCTCTTGCGCAGTGAATTGCCGTTCGAGCTGCGCGGGCGCGCATTCGGCGCATTCGGCGCGACGATGGGCTTGTCCGCCGCCATCGGTCCTCGGCTCGGCGCATTGCTGCTCACTCACTTCAGCTGGCGCGCGATGTTCCTCGCCAACGTGCCCGTGCTGATGATCTCCGCGCTGCTCGCGCACGGCGCGCATCGCCGTCCGGCTCCTGCCGCGCACGGACCGCGCGCGCGCTTCGACTGGCTCGGCTCGATCTTGCTCGGCGGCTCGCTCGCGCTGCTCGCGCTCGGCTCGGAACGCACGGGCTCGCGCTGGTTTCTCTTGGCCGGCCTCCTCGGTCTACCTTTGTTCGCGCTGTGGGAGCGCCGCGCACCCGACCCGGTCGTACAATTCAGTCTCTTCAAAATATCCGCATTTTCCCTGGGAACCCTGATCATCGGCTTCCAGAATCTGGCCATGTACTCGCTCTTGTTCGAGCTGCCGCAGGTCGCCTCACGCCTGTTCGGGGTGGAGCCCAAGGCGACCGGTCGCGTCCTGTTCGCGATGATGGGCGCGATGGTGGTGGCTTCGGTGATCTCCGGGCGCCTGAGCGATCGGCTCGGCGCGCGCTGGCTCGCCGTCGCCGGCTCGGCGTCGGCGCTGTGCGGCGTACTCTTACTCCGCAGCGCGGAGCTGCTGTCGCTCGACCAGGCGCTAATCCCGTTGATCTTCGTCGGCCTGGGCCTCGGCATGACCGCCGCGCCCGCGCAAGCCGCCTCGCTCAGCGCCGTACCCAAAACCAACGCCGGCATGGCCGCCGGCCTCACCTCGACCTTCCGTTACATCGGCGGCATGGCCGGCCTCGCCATCATCGGCATCGTGCTCAGCGACAATCACAACTACGAAACCATCCAACGCGAGCACGCGACGGCGCTCACGACCTTCGCCGTGGCCCTCGCGGCCGCGCTCGCGTGCAGCTTCGGATTGCCGCGCAAAGCCGACACCACGACGCGTGCTTGAGTCTCGCTCCACGATCTCCCACGATTCCAGCGAATGCGTGAATCTCTCGTCGGAACGGTCGAGATGAGAAAAGCACGAATTGGCACGTGAAGGCCTGAGCTCTTGAGCGGCGAGCGCGCCTCTTACTCCTATGCGCAATGAATTCAGCGTTCGATCGCTGGCGGTGCTCGTTTCAGCGGGCCTCCTGCTCGTAGGGTGCGGGTCGGGCGCGTCTTCGTCAGGTAGCGGTGGCGACACGAACTCCGTAGCGGGCAGCGCGGGAAGCCCTAGCCCCGGAGTGGGTGGCAACGCCGGTTCGAGCGGGAGCACGGGTGCTAGCGGTAGTACGGGTGCTAGCGGTAGTGCGGGTGCTAGCGGTAGTGCGGGTGCTAGCGGTAGTGCGGGTGCTAGCGGTAGTGCGGGTGCTAGCGGTAGCGCAGGCAATGGCGGCAGCGCATCGGGCTCAGGTGGCAGTATCGGTACGAGCGGCGGTGCGGCGGGCACTGGCGGCAGCGCGGGCAATAGCGGCAATGCGGGCAACGGCGGCATTGGCGGCAGCGCGGGCAACGGCGGAGATCCCGGACCAGAGGCACCCGGTGGAAGAATCAGCGGCTATGGCACCGTGTTGATCCGTGCAAACGCCAAGAATCAGATCGTGCGCTTGCAAACGACGATGGTCGTTCCACCAAAGCCGCCAGCGTCGGGCACCTTGTTTCTATGGCCCGGCCTGGATCCGAGCGGCGCCAACTTCTTGCCTATCGACAACGGCGTCTTGCAACCGGTGCTGACGTGGGGATCGTCGTGCGCGCCGGGCAAGCAGCCGCGCGCCTATTCCACCTGGTGGATTTCCGCTCAGTACGTCAACACCATCGGCGCCGACCCCGGTTACATCGGCTGCTACGGCGGCGACGTCATGTCCGTGAACGTGGGTGACACGCTGAATATGGATATCAAGCTCGACGGCACCGTCTGGAACCAAACCGTGACCGACGTGCAAACGGCTCAATCCGTCACGTTCGGTATCGACATGATGAATCAAGCGCAGAACCTCGCGTACTTCGTGATCGAAGAGTACTCGTCCGCCCCCGTGTCCGAGGTCGTCTTCACCAATAGCATCATCACGTTCGCATCGGCCGACGCCGCCGACTGCAAGCTCAACATGCGCGGACAGAACGACTTCGTGTCGGTGCCCGTGGCGTCGAGCGACGGTCTCACGTGCAGCATCCAGGAAATCATCTTGCGCGCTCAGGGTATCCAATAGGCGCGAGCTTACGTGAGTCTGGCGGCGATCCACGGCCCGGCGCCGCCCTCCTCTGTTGAAAAGGTGGAGAGGGCAAAGGCAGAGCTAGGGCGTGGTTGGGGCAGAGTGTGAGGTTGGCTGCCCCGCGACGTTCGCGTGCACCAGTTTTGTACCGGCACGTGCTCAGGGTTGAGCGGGAGTGAGGCTGGGCGGGAGGATGCTCGGGGTTGTTGAGCGTGCCGCTCAGTGGACCAAGCGGCTGAGCACATTCTTGAGCCGAACGCCGAGCGTGAGCACGGCCTCGACCGCAGCCGGCGAGCAGGCGCCGAGGGCGCCCCACCGTCCCTCGCCGTATCGCGCTGCGCCGGCGGGCCGCGTGCGCGCTCTCGCAGGACGCACACGCCCCCTCCCGCCCCGGCTCCCCAACCCGACCCTACCCAACCCGACCGCCCGATCGCTCCGAACCCGCTTGCCCGCTTGCCTGCTTGCCCGCTCCGCTCCCGAAACCCGAACCCGAACCCGTCCCCCGTTCCATCATTCAGAACGTCGCTAGGCACGAGCGCCCGTGAGTCTTGCGGCGATCCGCGACCCAGCGCCGCCCCAAAACCTGTGCACGCGAGCTGCCGCGAGGCAGCCCCCAAGTCTCAAACCGGCGTTGCAGCGGGGGTCGTGAGCGGCGGCGCGGCGCGGCCCACGTCGTCGATTTCGACGCGGCCGTCGCGCATGCGGACGACGCGGGGCATGCGTTCAGCGAAGGCGGGGTTGTGCGTGACGACCACGATCGTGGTGCCGTGCTCGCGGTTGATTTGGAAGAAGAGTTCGTGAATGGCGTCGCTGGTGGCGCTGTCGAGGTTACCGGTGGGTTCGTCGGCGAGTAGGAGTTTGGGGTCGAGCGCGAGCGCGCGCGCGACGGCGACGCGCTGTTGTTCGCCGCCGGAGAGCTCGCCGGGGCGGTGCGTGGCGCGCTCGAGTAGGCCCACTTCTTCGAGCAGGGAGTGCGCGCGGCGCTCCATGTCTTTGCGCGAACGGCCCTGGATCAGGCCGGGAATCATGATGTTTTCGAGCGCGGTGAACTCGGGCAGCAAGTGGTGAAACTGAAACACGAAACCGATGTCGCGGTTGCGTACGGCCGCCAGGCGCGTGCCGGACATCTGCGTCAGCTCTTCACCGTTCAGGCGAATGCGACCGGAGCTCGGCAAATCGAGCGTGCCGATGCAATGGAGCAGCGTGCTCTTGCCCGCGCCGGAAGGGCCGACGATCGCCAGGATCTGCCCCGCGTACAGGTTGAGGTGAATACCCTTCAGCACCTCGAGCGTGCGGCCCATGTGCTGAAAGCTCTTCTTCAGATCTTCGACGATGACGAGTGCTTCGGCCATGAGCGTCCTATTCGTACCGAATTCCGTCGACCGGGCGCAAGCGACTCGCCGCAACCGCGGGGTAAATGGTGGCGAGCGTCGTGATCAAGAGCGCGGCCAGCGCGACCAGCGCGAAATCCGACCACTCCACGTTGATCGGCAATTTGTCGATGTAATAGACGTCCGGGTCGAGCCGCACGCCGAACCACTGCAGGCTCTTGGTCGCGGCATAACCGGTGGCCACGCCGAAGATGGTGCCGGTGAAGCCGATCATCACGCCTTCACTCATGAACACGCGCAGGATCGTGCCGTCGCTCGCGCCGAGCGATTTCAGGATCGCGATTTCTTTGCTCTTTTCCGTCACCATCAAGAGCAGCGTGCAGATGATGCAGAAGCTCGCGACCAGGATGGCGAGCGAGAGGATGATGAAGGTCGCGATTTTTTCGAGCTTGAGCGCGCTGAACAGGTTCTTGTTCAGCTCCTTCCAGTCGCGCACGCGGTGCTCGCTCGGGTCAATGATCTTCTCTATTAGCGGACGCACTTCGCCGACGCGCTCCGCGTCGTCCACGCGGATCTCGATGCCGGTCACGTTTTGCTTGAGGTCCAGGAAATCCTGCGCGGCCTCCATCTTCACGTACGCGTGCGAGGCGTCGTATTCGTACATGCCGCTGTAGAAGATGGCCGCCACGCGGAACTGGCGACTGCGCGGCAAAATACCCATCGGGCCGAGATCGCCCATCGGCGAAATCAACGTGAGTTCGTCGCCCACGTACACGTGTAGGGATTTGGCGAGCTCGCGGCCGATCACGATGCCGGGCAAGAGATCCGGGGGCTCGGTCGCCTCTTCCACCTCGGGGTCGAGCTTGGCCGAGTAGGGCTTGATGTCGGGCCCCTTCAGGTAAAATTCGCCGCCCGGTCCGATGCCGATCGGCTCGTCCGGCGGCAAGGAGGCGAGCTTCTTAGTGTCCTCGAGATAAGCGAATTTGCCGACCTCGATGTTCTGCAAGAGGTCGATCACCGTACCGATGGTCTCCGTGTCGATGCCGCGCAGCATCACGCCTGCGGTGTTCGACGAGCTCGAGGCCATGGCTTCACCCGCGACGACGGGGCTCGCGGCGTGCACGCCGGGGATCAGCCGGACCTCGTCGAGCAGGCTGCGCCAATGCTCGAAGCCGCCCACGCGCTTGGCCTCGATCCGAATGTGCGCGTTGTTGCCGAGGATCTTGCGCTTCAGATCCGCACCGAAGCCGCCCATGATCGAGACGACGGCGCACAGCGCGAACGAGCTCACGAACACGCCCAGGATCGAGAGCAGCGAAATAACCGTCAAAAACCCGCTTTTTTGTGAGCGCACGTGACGCGCGGCCACGAACAGTACAAAGCCTCGCCCCTCGAAGCGATCCATCGCCCAAGGCACGACCAGCGACATGAAGCAGAGCACGAACAAAGTGCCCGAGAGCGCCGCGCCGACGCGCACGATCTGATGCCAGAGCACGAACGCGTTGCCGTGCACCTCCGGCAAGCGCGACGACCAACTGCCGAGCACCAGCACGCCGAGCAACGTGATGCTGGTCATCACGCGCAAGAACGTGCGCCAGCCGCCGCGGAACGCGCGGCGCGCGACCATCACCACCCCGAAAATGAGCGCGACCACCGCGAACGTCACGAGCGCGATGCGGCCGCCCAGGCCGAGCGCGCCCCAGGTGTGGCTCAGCCGCGTGACGAGCGGAGCAAACACGCTATCGGCGATCATGTCTGCTCGGCGCGCAAGAGCGGAAACGCGATCACGTCGCGGATCGACGGCTGGCCCGTGAGCGCCATCACCAGACGATCGACGCCGAGCCCAAAGCCGGCCGCGGGCGGCATGCCGTGCTCGAGCGCGAGCACGTAGTCTGCGTCGTAGTCCATCGTCTCTTCGGCCCCGCGCTCTTTGAGCTCGAGCTGCCGGCGAAAACGCGCCGCTTGCTCGTCGGGATCGTTCAGCTCGCTGAACGCGTTGCATAGCTCCCGGCCATGCACGAACAGCTCGAAGCGATCGACGAGCGTGGGATCGGAGGCCTTGTTGCGCGCGAGCGGCGAGACCTCCGCCGGGTAGTCCACAATGAAGACGGGCAAGCTCTTTTCACCGTTCGCGCTGCGGTAGTCCTCGGCCAAAAACGGCTCGACCAAGTACTCGTAGGCGACGAACACCCGCTCGCCGTCGGAGCCGCAATGGCTGAGCGCGCGGCGCAGATTTCCCCAATCGATGGCGGCGGCGCGCGGCGACGCTTGCTTCCACGCCTCGACCCAGGCGTCGCTTTCGCTCGGCAAGCGCTTGCCGTCGGGGCCCATCACGAACGCAAGCGCTGCGAACTTGGCCGCGACGTCCGCCGGCAATTTTGCTCGCTCGAGCGCCGTGGCGATCGCCTGTGACATCGGCACGCGCGCGAACGGCTCCGCGAGCGAGAACGGCCGCTCCGCGACGAACTTCTCGTATTGCGCCGAAAGGCCGAGCTTTTCGAGCTTGCTCTGCAAGTGTCGATCGACGTGGCGAAAGAGCTGTTCGGCTTCGTCCATCAAGGTCTCGTACGTCGCGTACGCCTGATAGAACTCGAGCATCGTGAACTCGGGATTGTGCCGCGTGCTGATGCCTTCATTGCGATAACAGCGACCGATTTCGTACACGCGTTCGAAGCCGCCCACGAGCAGCCGCTTCAGGTAGAGCTCCGGGGCGATCCGCAGAAATAGCTCTAGATCCAGGGCATTGTGATGCGTCTTGAACGGCCGCGCCGCGGCGCCGCCGATCAACGAGTGGAGCGTCGGGGTCTCGACCTCGAGAAAGCCGCGGCTATCCAGAAAATCGCGCAAGCCTTGCACGATGATCGAGCGCGCGCGCATCACGACCGGCACCTCGGGCGTCGCGACCAGATCCACGTAGCGCCGCCGATAGCGCAAATCCACGTCCGAGAGCCCGTGCCATTTGTCGGGCAACGGGCGGAGCGCCTTGGTCAGCAAGCGCAACGACGAAAGCTCCAGCGTGAGCTCGCCCGTCTTGGTCACCATCACGCGCCCACGCGCCTCGACGTGATCGGCGAGATCGATGTCGGCCAAGGCGGCGAACGCGTCGCCCATCACGTCTTGTTTACCGAACAGCTGCAGCTCGTCACTGTCGTCGCGCAAACGCAAGAAGGTCGCCTTGCCAAAGCCGCGCCGCGCGAGCAGCCGCCCGACGATGTGAAACTTGCGATCGCCCGCGAGCGCTTGCACCTGCTCGGCTTCGTAACGCTGCTCGCTACGCGGCTCGACGCGCGCACTGTCGAACTCGGCGCGCAGATCTCGAATCAGAATGCGGTCGCGCGTGTCGACAGCGTTTTCGAACGGGTTCTGACCGCGCGAACGGAGCTCCGCGGCCTTCTGCCGGCGCACCGCGATCAGCGCGTCTTCTCCGCTCTTTTCCATGCTTTGCGAGGGCGGTTACCTACACCCGAACGCGTGGCCTGTCACCCGTGCGGGAGCGGGATCGGGAAAGCGGCGCAGGTTCGAGGAAGATCAGGCTCGTGAGCGGCTCAACTCTCGTTGACGTTCGCGCGCAGCGCCCCTGCTGCGTGCTCCGAAAACCAGGTCTTGATCGTCTGCCATTGCTCGACGCCCAGGCCGGCCGGAAACAGCGGGTCGGCATCGGCGTCTTCAAAATACGTGAGCGCGCGAAGCACGTGATAGAGGTCCGACTCATTCACGCCGTAGCGGCGCACGTAACTCCCTAAGGCCTCTGTCAACGTCAACGCGCCGCTCGAAAAGATCTCGTACAAATCCCAAAAGTCGCGCCGGATGCCACGCCGCGCCGCAGCCGAGAGCTTCATCGTGGCTAGGTCGAGCAACCCTGCAATTGGGAAATGAGCGGGCCCTTCGGACGTTGCCTGAAGCAATGGATACGGGTACCTCACGATATCGACCGGCACCTCTTCCAGTCGAATCATCAACGCGGCATCGGTGAGTGAAATCACTTCGACGTTCGGCAGCTTGACCAGCTCCGCACGCGCCCGCTCCAAGTCGAGCTCCGGCTCGCGGCTGAAGAGGTCCAAATCGCGTGAAACCCGATGATGTAGGTGGAGCGCGATCGCGGTGCCACCCGCCAGATAGAGCCCGAGCTCCGCGACGAGCGGCCTCAGTCGATCCAGGGCGCGATATTGCTGTTCCGGAAGCTCGCCCGATTCAGCCATTCGCCCTCCTTCGCGCCCAGAACCGCACGCCAAAGGGAGCGCGTTGCCGCCGAGATCTCAGGATGCGCGCCTGCACGGAAAAACTCCCGCACACCATCGAAGCCATATTCGGAAACGGCCCAGCGCACGTCCGCCATGCGCCCGCGCTCGAGCACACGACCGAGCACGTAGCGACGATCACGCTCGAGCACGATGGCGTTCGGGTTCACGTCCCAAAACAGCCAAACATGCTCCGCCGGGATCGACATCATCGCGAAATATAGCACGACCTGTGCCCGGAAAATCAGGCCAGCGCGACGGCGACGCCTTTGCACACCCCACGCACACCGCGATCCGACGTGTATAGGCGGGCGCCTGCTTTCGCAGCGCTCAACGCAATCTGGGCGTCGGCCCAGCCAACCCCGGACCCGGCAAACGTGCGCTGGTGGCGCTGGATGAAAACTCGAGTCTCCAAAGCGCTCGGACTCGGTAGGCGCGGCAGACAGAGCAGATCCGCAGCAAACGACCGCGGCAGGCCGGAACCCAACAAGAGCTCTCCGACGACGACGTCGCACGTGTGAACGCGCTGCTCCAGGAGAAATTGGCTGAGCCGTGAGTCCTTCCTGCGCAGGTGATGGATCCAAGCGCTTGTGTCGACGAGGATCACGTCGTCTTCCAAACCGAGCGCTTCGCGCGCCGAGCTCGCTTGGCCGTTCCACCCATGCGCGCGAGTCGCTCCGCGGCGTCTTTGGCAAGCAACGCGCGGAGCCCCTGCTCGACGAGCGCCGTCTTGGTCACGTCGGGATGCGCAGCGACGACTTCCTCGAGCAGCTCCTGATCGACGTTCATCGTCATACGAATCGTATGCATAGATACATACTAGTGGTATGTATCTACGCGTCAAGCGCAGCCTACCCCAGCGCTCCCGGCGGCGCGCCATGCCCCGCCGCGCGATCGGCATTCTGCAGCAGGTATGCCTCGATGAACGCGTCGAGGTCACCGTCGAGCACGCCCTGCACGTCCGAGGTCTCGTGTTCGGTGCGCAGGTCTTTCACGAGCTGATAGGGCTGCAGCACGTAGCTGCGGATCTGATTGCCCCAGGCGATTTGTCCCTTGGCGGCCTCGTAGCGCGCTTGCGCTTCTTCGCGCTTGGCTTGCTCGAGTTCGTACAAGCGCGCCTTGAGCATTTTGAGCGCCATGGCGCGGTTTTGGTGTTGGCTGCGCTCGGCGCGGCAGACGACGACGATGCCGGACGGCAAGTGCTTCATGCGCACCGCCGTCTCGACCTTGTTCACGTTCTGTCCGCCCTTGCCGCCGGCGCGCATGGTCGTCACTTCCAAGTCGATGTCTTTGACCTCGATGTCGATCTCGTCCTCGATATCGGGCGTCACTTCGATGGCCGCGAAGCTCGTTTGCCGCCGCGCATTGCCGTCGAACGGACTGATCCGCACCAGGCGATGCACGCCCATTTCGGCGCGCAAATAGCCGTACGCGTTCGGTCCAGCCACGGTAAACGACGCGCCGTCGATGCCGGCCTCGTCACCCGGCTGCAGATCGACGACTTCGGTCTTGTAACCTCTGCGTTCACACCAGCGCAGGTACATGCGGAGCAGCATCTCGCCCCAATCCTTGGCGTCGGTGCCGCCGGTGCCCGGGTGAATGCTGACGATCGCGTTCGCGTGATCGACTGGGCCCGACAGCATGCGGCCGAGCTCGGCCTTGCGCACGCGTTCGACGAGCGCGGGCACTTGCAGCTCGACCTCGCGCACGACGCCCTCGTCGTTCTCCGAAGCGCCGAGCTCGAGTAGCTCGGCCGCGTCGTTCACGTCGCGCGTGAGCGCGTCGATTTGCGTGAGCTTTTCGCTCGCCGCCGAGCGCTTGCGCATGAGCGCTTGCGCTTTTTCTTGGTCGTTCCAGAAATTCGGTGCTGCCGAGATCTCGTCGAGCTCTTCGATTTCCCGCTTCAGTTGCGGGACGTCAAAGAGACCCCCTTAGCGCATCGACGCGCCTTTGGAGGTCGGTGAAAGCGTTGCGAGCATCAGCGAGCATGGGAGGCGGGATCTACTCCGGATTTTTTCACCTTGCCAGCGTCGGCCGCAAACGCGGGCTCTTGCTCGCCAATCGCCCCCGAAAACCAGCCGTCCGTGAGTACGTCGAGCTCGACCAACGCCGACAAGGATTCGAGCTCCGCCGTCTCGCGCACCTCGGGTTCCAGATCTTCGTCGGCGGCGCGCACCAGGCCGCGCTGCCAGATCGCGAGCTCGGACAGCACGTGCTCGAGCAGCTTGCGCTCGGCTGCGATGCGATCGCTCTCCAGCCGCTCGATGCCCACCTCTTCGTCCGCGAACACGAGGCGATCGAAGCGCCAAGTCATGCGCGCCTCGAGCAAGAGCTCGTTCGTGCCGCCCTCGGTGTATTGATACGGGTCGCCGAGCGTGGGCGTCAGGCGCAGCGTTTGGCCGTTGCTGCGCAGCGCGCGCAAGCGAAGCTCCGGCAGCGCGGCCGACGCGCGAGCGCGCGTGGCCAAGTTCGAGAGTCGCCCGCGCGCCCCGAGAAAGCCGCCGAGCACGAGCGCGCGACGAACCGCGCCGCGTGCGAGCGCCGGAGTCAGCTGGAGACGCACTGAGTTCGGGGTTTTCACTTGCGCCGGAGCAGGTGGAGGAGCGGGCGACGCGGCCGGCGGAGTTTCTCCCGGAGCCGGGCTCTGCGCGGGCGTCTTGGGAGCTCCGTGCGGGCTCTGAGCGGGCTCTGGTTTTTTGGGGTCACCCTTTTTCTGCGCGTCCTCGCTGAGTGAGCGCTCGGCGAGCGGCAGGTCAGGCCGCACAGGCGGCGCAGGCCGCGGAGGAGCGGCGAGCCTGTCGAACGGCACGCCCAGAGCAAGAAAGGCCTGCCAGCCCGTGCGCTCGACACCGCGCGAAATGCCCGCGCCGAGCGACAACCACAAGCTCGAAGAGCTCGGCAGCGCCACCGCTGCTGGGCCGTTGAAGAGCCCCCCGGAGCCGCGTTCGAGCGACTCCCCGAGCGGGAGGGCCCCTGCCCGGCCCGCACTCAACATGAACCCGAGCACCCACAAAAAACGATTCCCCCGCATGATGGCCGCTCATCGGCCACCGCGCGCGGCGGTTGCGCGCCGATCTACCTGGTTCGACTTGGGCAAGCAGCAGTCCGGCGAGCAGCAAGCGCCCACGCTCGCGGCCCGAGCCTAGGCCCGGCCCAAAAAGGCTCCGAGCGCGCGGCGCTCGATCGCCTCGAACGCGCGATCGGGCGCCCAGCGTGGACGGAACAGAGGCGCCGGGACGTCGCCTCCCGCGACGCGCGCGAGCGACGCGACGGCGAGTGGTGAAAACGCTTCCCCGTGCTGCACGCCGAAAACCGCGCGCACGAAGGTCTCGCCGTCGATGCCGGTGACGCGCTGGCTGCCCTGCGCGGTCGTCACGGGCAAATCGCGAGTCGTCTGTTCCACACTGGTGCCGCGCGCGCGGAACGTGGCGACGCGAACGAGCGCGAGGCCCCGCTCGAGCAAACTCGCCGGGATTTCCCAGTAGACGTAGACGGAGCCGTCGGCCGTGCTCAGTGCCGCGATCGCAGGTGCCCGCGCAGCGACCTTGCTTGCGGCAGCCTGATTTGGCCCGGGCGGCGGCGGGATTTCCTGCACGGGCTCGGGCGCGGGAGCAGGCTCGGGCGGCGCGCTCAGATCGGGCGCGGACTCCGACAACGGCGTGCTCACCGACACCGACCCGGATTCCGCCTCGGGCGCCGGTGTTTCCGCACGCGGCGCGCGGCGCTTCGACGCTTCGCGATCCTCCGAGAGCAAGCGGACCTTGAGCTCGCGCGCCACTTCGTGATC
>DASYCR010000158.1:0-2605 GCA_036500095.1 Polyangiaceae bacterium | reverse complement strand
ACACGCGCGCCGAGCATTCCTTGAAAGCCGGATCACCCTCCGCTTTGAGCCGCGCCTGTCGCTCGAGCTCGAGGAGCTCGCTCGCGCTCGTGCCCGGACGATCGGATCGCACGAGCAGCTCCACGTAGTGATCGAGTAGCGTGTTGCATTCGCCGTCGCTTAGGGATTTGCCGCAACCGCTCGCGGCCAGCAGCGCGGCGCTCAGCACGACGCGCCGCAAGAGGAGCGCCGTCCTTCGACACGCTCCGGCGCAAGCGCCGGGGCAGGATGCCCGGAGCGGCGAGCTCCTCATCGGAAGCAGTCGTCGACGATCTGCTGCGAGGTCTTGGCGCCGCGTACGCATTGCATCGCCGCGCCGGTGATGCGCTTGCCGACGCAGTCCTTGAGCGTCGTGCTCTCCAGCGATTTCTTGGTGGCCGCCACTTGGTCGGCAATCGTCTTCGGGTCCGTCGCGCCACCCGCCTTCTCGAGCTCGAGTCGCGTCACTCGCTCGACTATTTCCTGGCACTCTTGCTCGCTCGCTGGGTGGCCGCAGCCGGCCAAACAAAACAAGATCAGAAATGGAGCGGTTTTGTGATGGGGCATCGAGTTCTCGCGAAATCACCTAAAGGAGCCCTGTCGCCTGCGCAAGTCAGGGCGAGCGGTTGGTCCCTGCCGCTCGAGCACCGCTTTCGCAGAAATCTGGACGAGTGTACAGGTGCTGCTACCGTAATTGGTGGATGGTCAAGGCGTCCGCGAAACCCGTCCGGGCAAACCCGGAGCTCCTGCTGCGCAAGGCGACGCTTGCGCGCACGTCGGGTACGCGGGCCCGCTACGCCTCGCTAGGCTTGGCCCAGAGCGGCGGCCTCGATCGCACGACCCGGACGCTGCTCCTGCGCCAGCTCTACCTTTCCCGGATGGAAGCGCGCGAATTTGCCGAAGCGCTCTCGGTTGCCGAGCAAATGCTCACTTCGGACGTGATGCCGGACGTAGCTCGCCAAGACGCGGCGCGCGCCTGCCTCGGCCTGGGTGACCGCGAGCGGGCGCTCGAGCACCTGCGGCTGGCGAGTCGGGTGAGCCCTCCGGCTCGTCGCGCGTTCCACCTTTGGACCCTGGGCTGTGTGCTCTATCTGATGGGGCGACACCGGGAAGCCGCGGGGGCGCTGGCCCGCGCGGCGCGCTGGGGTACGACCGACAAGCCGCTCTATCTGGCCCAACATGCGCTCGCTCGCCTGGCGGCCGGTGAGAGCGCACCTCCGCTCAAGGCTCTGCGTGAGCGTTTGGCGGACGCGCCGTGTGGTCAGGGCTACGGCCAGTTCGTGCTCGGCGAGCTTTCGTTTTCCGAGGGCGACTACCCGGCGGCTCGCGCGTATCTGCGGCTCTTCATCAAGCGCTCCACGAGCGGTCGCGTCGCGCTCGCCGTCGCGCTCGCCGGCGAGATCACGCACGCGCGCCAACTCTTGCAGCAGATGCGCAGCAAGACGCGCGGCGCGGCGTAGCTTCACGGGCGCTCAGCGCTCAGCGCCGACCAGAACGGCCGCATGCTCGGGAAGCGAGCGAATGGCTCGGGTGCCAGCGCGCACAGCAGCGTGGCTTCGACTCGATCGGAAACCTGCGCGCCGAGTTTGCGCGGGGTCGGCCTTCGTTGGGGGTTGGCGGCCGCGATCGTCAACTCGAGCGGGCTCACTCCGTCGAGCGCGGGGCGGCCGCTCAGGAGCTCGCTCAGAATCAAGCCGAACGAAAACACGTCCGTCCAAGGACCAACGGCTCCGTAGCGAGAGTCGCATTGTTCGGGCGCGGCATAGTGGGGGTCGCTCAAGCGGAACGAGAAATCGGGCCCTAGAGCAGCTAGCAAACGCGGACTCTCCGCGAGCGCGCTCGCCACGCCGAAGTCGAGCAACTGCGCCCGCATCCCGGTCGCCGTGGGAATCACGAAGATGCTCTCGGTGGTCAGAGCAGCGTGTGCAAGGCGGAGCTCATGAGCGCGCGCGAGCGCGAGCGCCACGGGTTCGAGCAGCTCCAGGATCGGGCCGAGCTTGCCCAAGGCCAGGCGTTGCCGGTCGCTGAAGACGCGCAGCGACTCACCGTCGAACCAGTCGCGCACGACGTACGGGAACCATTCGCGGCAGGGCGAGCGCGCGCTCGCCACATCGAGGATGCGCGCGATCGCTTGGCTTGGTAGGGCGAGCCTGTGGGAAATGAGCGTTTCGCGGACGAGGCTCCGGGCGAGCTGCGAGCGCCCTTGGCGGTCGAGCGCGGCGGGCACGTCCACACAACGGATGGCAACCGGCAAACGAGACGTGAGCTCGATCGCTCGATAGACGACGCCGAGCGTGCTCTTGCTTGCCAATGCTTCTACCCAATAGGCGTTGGCGAGCGTGCCGCCGAGCAGGCAGAACGTGTCCTCGGCATCCACGCGACGTGGTGCCGGCTGGCCCGGCCGGAAAGCATCGCGACCCACGCTTCCATGCTATAACAAATAAGTTATGATCTCTGCCTCGAATCCGGGTAGTCCTAGAAAATCAGCTCGGGCGCCGCGAGCGCTGCGCGCAGGAGAGGCTGGGGCAGGGGCTCCCTTGACCGGCCTTGTATCTTCCAAAAAGTTGAGGGATACTGAGCTAATGTT
>DASYCR010000157.1:0-3614 GCA_036500095.1 Polyangiaceae bacterium | reverse complement strand
TGCTCGTCTCGAATGGGCGCTGCGAGAGCGCTTCCGTGTCGGCGCGCTCGGTGCTCGCGCGGGGGCTCTTGGCGCGGCTCCGCGGCGTGGGCGGCGGGCACTTCGCGCTCACGGTCGAAGAGCGCTACGGCCGGCGCGCGCGCCACAACCTGACGCATTTGGCGGAATCTTTGGACCAAGAAGCGAGTCTGGGCGGCATCGCGCTCAGCACGTTTGCCGGAGAGCACACGCCGCTCACGAATTTGGACGCCACCGCGCTCGCCGGCTGAACCCAGCGACCCCCTCGCGTCCGCCGCGCGTTCTGCTAGACACGCCGCGTGCCGACTAGTCTCGAAGCTCAACAGGCGCACGCGCGGGCGGCCCTGGAATGGCCGCTCTTGCTCGAGCGCATCGCCGAACGGTGCACGAGTCGCGCCGCTTCGGAGTACGTGCGCGCGTTGCTGCCCGCCGAAAGCATGGCCGCTGCCACGGTCCGACTGAATCGGATGCGCGACGCGCTCGGGCTGTTCGGTGCGGGGCATCCTTTGCCAGTGCGAGAGTTCCCGGAGCTCGGCGAGCTGTTCGAGCGCGTGCGGGTCGACGGCGTCGCGAGCGGCCCCGAGCTATTCGCGTTGATCCGCGTGCTCACACTGGCGGGCGATTTACGCCTCTACGCCAAGAAGCACGCCGAAGCAGCAGCGCACTTGGCGGAAGCCGTCAGCAGCGACGCTTCGCTCGATCGTCTGCGCGAGCGACTATCCGCGTGCATCGACACGGAAGGCGCGGTCGCGGATCGCGCTTCGCCCGAGCTGTCGCGAGCGCGCGCCAAAGTCCGCGAAGCGCAGGCCGAAATGAAGCGTCGCCTGGCGCAGCTCATGGGCCGCTTCGCCGACTTGCTGCAAGGTCAATATTACACCGAGCGCGAGGGCCGCTTCGTCTTACCCGTGCGTTCAGACGCGCATTTGCGTGTGGACGGCATCGTGCACGGCTCGAGCGCCTCTGGCAGCACGTTGTTCGTCGAGCCGCGCGAGCTCACCGAGGTCGGTAACAAGCTGCGCTTGGCCGAGGCCGAAGCGGCGCGCGAGGAAGCGCGCGTGCTGGTCGCCCTTTCGAGCGAAGTACGCGCGGCGCTCGAAGCTTGCGACACCGCGTTTTTTGCCTGTGTCACGGCCGATTTGTGCAGCGCCGCCACGCGCTGGGCCGACGAAACTCAGTCGATCGTGCTCGCGATCTCGGACTCGCCAAAGCTCGATCTCCGCGGCGCGCGGCATCCGCTCTTGCTCTTGACCGGCATCGACGTAGTGCCGAACGATATCGTGCTCGCGTCGCACAGCGCGCTCATCATTTCCGGCCCGAACGCGGGCGGCAAGACCGTCGCCTTGAAGACCGCGGGGCTCGTGGCTTGGATGGTGCGCACGGGTCTGCCGGTGCCGGTGCGTGAGGAGTCCGTGGTCGGCTGGTTCGATCTCGTGCTGTGCGACATCGGAGACGAGCAGTCGATCACGCGCTCGCTCTCCACGTTCAGCGCACACATCGAGAACTTGCGTTCGATCTTGGAGTGCGCGACCGAGCGTTGCCTGGTGCTGCTCGACGAAATCGCCGCGGGCACGGATCCTGAAGAGGGCGCAGCGCTCGCCGCCGCGGTGCTCGAAGCACTCACCGCCCGCGGCGCCGCCGTCGGCGTGACCACGCACTACGAGCGACTGAAGGAGCTCGCGACGCAAACCGAGCGTTTTCAGAACGCCTCGGTGGGCTTCGATTTCGAGCGCATGGCGCCCACTTTTCGGCTGCTTTTGGGCGTGGCCGGGCCGTCCAGCGCGCTCGCAGTGGCGCTGCGGCACGGCTTGCCGGAGCGCGTGATCGCGCGAGCCAAGGCCTTGCTCCCGACGCAAGCGCTCGACCGCGAGACAGCGCTGCGCGAGCTCTCGCGTGAGCGCGCCGAGCTCGAAACGCTGACGCGCGAGGCCGAGCTCGAGCGAAACCGCGAGCAAGCGCTGCGTGCCGCGCTCGAGACCGAACGCCACGCGTTTCGCGAGCAAGCCGCGCGCGAGGTCGACAGTGAGGTGCGGCAGCTCAGAGCTTCGGTGCACGCCGCACGCAAGGAGCTGGAAGCCGTGCGCGCTCGTATCCGCGGCACCGTCCCCGATCCCAGCTTGCTGCGCGAGCTCGAGCGCGGCGTCAGCCGAGTGGCGGCTCGAGTTGCGCTCGGCGGCGAGCTCGGCGCACACGGCACGACCGGACCGAAGCCCGTCACCCGCGAGCTCGAGCCGAACGAGCTGCGCGTTGGCCAGACTGTTTTTCACCGCAGCTTGGGCGCCAACGGCGTCGTGCTCGAAATAAGTGAACGCCAGCAGGTGCGGCTGCTGATCGGCGCCATGAAGCTACTCGTGCCGATGCGCGAGCTGTCGGCCCTACCCAAAGGCACCGAGTCTCAACGAGCAAAGCCCGCTCCGAAGCGCAAGCTCGCAACGCAGCCGAAACCAACTTTGGTTCCACAACGAACGCAAGATACCACCCTCGATCTGCGCGGTGAACGCGTCGACGAAGCGCTTGGCCGCGTCGACACCTTTATCGATCGTTTATTGGGTGGCCACGAAGGTGTGGGATTCGTGTTGCATGGGCACGGCACAGGCGCGCTAAAAGCACACGTCCGCGAGCACCTGCGGGCTTCCGCCTACGTTGAACATTCGCGCCCCGCAGAGCCCAACGAAGGCGGCGACGCGTTCACCGTGTTCTGGGTTCGCGGCTAAAACCTTCGGCTTCGCCCGGACACACGGCGCGGTTTTGCGGTAGCGTGCGCCCCGTCGATGTCCGAACCCGTCACCGCTCCAAATCCCGTCGTCGCGCCCTCTCGTCCGAATCACGGCGTCCCCGATGGAGGCGGACACGGCGGCCACGGCAACGCGAGCGACAACAAGTACCTGATGAAGCTCGCGCTCGGCGCGCTCGGCGTCGTCTACGGCGACATCGGCACGAGCCCGCTGTACTCGGTGCGTGAGTGCTTCATCGGCGGCATGCCGACCACGCACGACAACATCTTGGGCGTGCTGTCGTTGATCTCGTGGTCGCTCATCATCATGGTGTCGCTCAAGTACATCGCGTACGTGCTGCGCGCCGACAACAAGGGCGAAGGCGGCATTTTGGCCCTGATGGCCCTGTCCAGCTCGAACCTGCGTAAATCACGAAAATATCTACCGCTGATCTTCCTAGGCGTATTCGGCTCCGCGCTGCTCTACGGCGACGGCATGATCACGCCGGCCATCTCGGTCTTGAGCGCGGTGGAAGGCCTCGAGATCGCAGCGCCGAGTCTCGAGCCGCTGGTCGTACCGATCACGATCATCATCTTGATCGGCCTGTTCATGGTGCAGCGCCGCGGCACCGGCGGCATCGGCGCGGTGTTCGGGCCGATCACCTTCGTTTGGTTCGGCACCATCGCCGTGCTCGGCGTCAGCCACATCATCAAATATCCCGCGGTGCTCGCGGCGATCAGCCCGGTTCACGGCGTGCGCTTTCTCGCGACGCACGGTCAACGCGGCTTGCTGGTGCTGGGCGGGGTGTTTTTGGCCGTCACCGGCGGCGAGGCGCTGTACGCCGATCTCGGCCATTTCGGCCGCCGCCCGATCCGTTTGGCCTGG
>DASYCR010000156.1:0-8126 GCA_036500095.1 Polyangiaceae bacterium | reverse complement strand
ATCGCATGCTCGCGGCTGGTTTGGTGAACGCGGACGTCGTGAGCGCCGCGCGCGCGGAGCCAGCTCGCCTCTCACGCCGCAAGGCAAGCGGCGGCAACGACCACCTGATCCGCGGGCTGCTCAGCGGAACTCTGGCGCCCGAACTGCGAGGGACGGCCGTGCAGGAGCTCGAGACGACCGTGGAGCTGCCTCTACAGCGAGAGGTTGAGACACTGGCGCGTCGCGCCGCCGACTACCTCGCGAGCTATGGCGCTAGCGCACTGGCGGCGATCGTGGTCGACAACGCGAGCGGCGACGTCCTCGCCTATCTAGGCTCACCGGATTTCTCGCGCGCCGAAGCGCTCGGTCAAAATGACGGCGCGCGGGCGCTGCGTCAGCCGGGCTCCACGTTGAAACCGTTCGTGTACGCGGCGGCCATGGAACAAGCGCAATTCAGCGCGGCCACTCTGCTGCCCGATCTGCCGCTCGAGCTGACGACCGAGCACGGCAGTTACGAGCCGAAGAACTACGACGGGCGCTTCCACGGTCCCGTCCGTTTGCGGCGCGCGCTCGCCAATTCGCTCAACGTGCCGGCCGTATACGCGGCCAACCGCGTCGGTCCGGACCGCGTGCTCGAGCTCCTGCATCGCGTGGGCTTTTCGTCGCTGACGGGCGACGCGGATCAGTACGGCGCGGCGATTGCCCTCGGTGACGGCGAAGTGCGGCTCAGCGAGCTGGCCGGCGCATACGCGATGCTCGCGCGCGATGGCGATCTCCTGCCGCTCAGGCTCTATCACCGGGCGCGCCAGGCGAGCGGCGCCACGCTCACGCGCGACACCGTGAGCCCGACGCGCGTGCTCGACGCGCGCGTCGCGCGCGTGCTCACCGACATTTTGACGGACGATCTGGCGCGCTCCGCCGAGTTCGGCAGGAACGGGCCCTTGGCCTTCCCGTTTCCGGTCGCAGCAAAGACCGGGACCTCCAAGGGCTACCGCGACAATTGGACGATCGGCTACACGCGTGAGGTCACCGTGGCGGTCTGGGCCGGTAATTTCGACGGTAAGCCAATGACGGGTTCGAGCGGCATCACAGGCGCAGCTCCTCTCTTTCACGAAGTGATGCTGGCGGCGATGCGAGGTAAGACGCCTTTGCCGCTCGTTTCGCACGAGGGTTTGCTGGAGGCGGAGGTGTGTGAGCTCAGCGGCAAGCTTGCGACCGCGCTGTGCCCGCACACTCAGCGTGAATGGTTCGTGCCGGAGACGGTGCCCCGCGCCGCGTGTGACATGCACGAAGCCGTCGCGATCGAGCCGCACGACGGCTTGCGCGCCGGGCCGGCCTGTGCCGGAGCGACGCGCAAGGTCTTCGAGCGCTACCCAGCCGAGTACGAGAGCTTTGCGCGCGACGCCCATCGCCCGCTTGCGCCACGGGGTTTCTCGCCGCACTGCCCGGGTACAGCGGCCACCACGCTAAACACAGCGCGCGTGAGCTTTCCGCGCGGCGGCGAGCATTTCGCGCGCGATCCCGGCGGGCCGCCGCGCCAGGAAATTTTGCTCGAAGCTCAAAGCGCGGCGGCGAGCCTGCGCTTTCTGGTCGATGGGCGCGACGTGGGCGGGGGGCGTTCGCCGTTTCGACTCCCTTGGGCGCTCGCTCGAGGCTCGCATGAGCTCCGCGTCGCGACGCCGGACGGCAGCCTCAGCGAGCCGGTGGCGTTCGAGGTGCGCTAGAAGCGCACTGGCTGGCCTAGCCCGAAATCCCGAGTCGCCGCCGGGCCTGGGCGTACTGCTCGGACACGCCGAACGTCGCGAGATCGCGGGCCTCGGGATTGCGTACGATCCACTTGACGCGCTCGGGTCCTTCAGGCGGCGGTCCGGCACTGTGACCGCCGGCGAGGGCGATACCCTTCAGCGCCGTGATCAGGGAACCCGTGGCGAGCAGCGCGGCGCGATTGCCGAATTGGTGAATGGCGGTGCCGAGCTGGCTCGCGCGATTGCCAATCGCGCCGATCACTTCCAACACGAGCACGGGCACGTCGTCGTCGATGCGAAACGCCTTGGCTGCCGACTGAATGCGCGCTCGGGCCTCGGCGAGCTTCTTGGCGTCCACGCCCTGGGGTTGCCAATTACTGGCGAATTGCCCGATGTAGCCGGCGACCACCGGCCACAGATCGATCGGTGCCGTGCGCGAGAGCGCCGCCGAGCGGAGCTGGATGATCTTGAGCGCACGGATCAGCAAGAAAAAGCGCACGGCATCGTCGCTGTTGTCGAGCAGCGCCTGCCCGAACACGATTTGCGGTGGCGCCGCGCTGATCGGCATGCACACCTGACCGAGCGCCGCCGAGCTGAACACGTCGAGGTTGCGGATCCCGAACGATGCCGCGACCTGTTGCACGTAGCTCAAGAATGCGGCGGAGCCCGCGGGCAGCGGCGCCGCGCGCATGGCGCGCAGGTCGATGGGGTAGGCGGCGTCCAGCACGTCACCGCTCTTCTTCAACAGCGCGCGGAGCGCGATGCCCACGAGCTCCGGCGCCAATAGCTCGTCCAGGTCGACGCTGCCCGCCGCTGGTCCCGCCGGCGTTACCGGCACTTCCTCGCCGCGCAACGCGGCGAGGGTCGCGTGAGCGAGCAGCGCCGTATCGGTTTCGTTGCGCAGCTCGGCGACCGTCGCGAGCACTTCGAAGAAACCCGGCTCGAAGCGACCGGTCGAGAGCGCGCGTCGCGCGTCCGCGGCGGAGCGATCCAAGAGCACTTGCATGCCGCGCGAATCACCCGCCCGCGCTTGAAACTCGGCGACGGCACGCAGCACGACCCCGTCGTGCGGCCACTCCTTGCGAGCTTTTTCCAGGGTCGCTTCGGCGCTCTTGCGATCGCCGGCGATCTCTTCTTCGACGACTGCGAGCGCGAGCGTGCGATCGCGCTTTTGCTCGGGCGTGCTGGCACGCTCCAGTAGGTCGCCTTGCAGCTTGAGGGCCGTAGCGGAGTCCCGCAAGCGACCGTAGACGTGCACGAGCTTACTGACGATCTCGGCGTCGTCCGGGTCGCGCTTTAGAACCTCCTTGTAAGCGAGCTCTGCGCGCTCGGGGTTCGGTAGCGCGGTGTCGTACAGCTCACCGAGTCGGCGGTAAATTTGCGCTTGCCGCGCGGGCTCGCTCAGGTGGCGAGCGAGTCGGATCAATCCCTGCTCGCCCGATACCCAGTCACCCTCGCCGAGACAGAGCTCGGTAAATGCCTCGAGCGCGTCGAGGTGATCGGGGTTGGCATCCAACGCGGCGGTCAGGGCTCGCTTCGCGGCCTCCTTGTCGCCCACTTCGGCCAATGCCCGGCCGCGCGCGACCTCGATCGCGATGCGCTCCTCGGGATCGCTGGTGTGCTCGAGGCGACGCTCCAGCAGTTCGGCCAGCTTTTGTCGCTCGCCAGCCTGCACGTACGCGGCTTGCAGGCGGATCACCGCGTCTTCGTGATTCACGTCGAGCGCCACCGCGCGCTCGAGGCACAGCCTGCCGCGATCGATCGTACCGACGCGATCCATCCAGAGCACCGCGGCCTGGTGCAGCGCGCTGACCTTGTGAGCGTCGACGTTGCTGTTGCTCGCGACGGCCTCCAGCGCTTCGGCGGCGCCGGTATATTCGCCGGTAGCTTCGAGCACCTCGGCCAGTGACGTCAGCGCGACCATGTGGTCCGGAACCTGCTCGAGGGCGAGTCGCAGTAGCCGCTTGGCGTCCTCAGCGCGCTCCAAGCGCGCCGCAGACTCCGCCGCGCGCAGCGCCAACGTGGCCTTGTCGATCGGGCGCTCCACCATCGCGAACAAGCGGCCGTCCACGCTCAGGCCGAGCTCGCTATCGTCGGAGATGCGCGCGTGCGCGCTCAGATTGCGCAGCGCCCACAGCTCGTCGCGGCCTTCGGCCAACACCAGATCGGCGAGCTCGCGGGTCGCCGACCATTCGCCGCGCTTGGTGCGCAGGCGCGCGGCGAGGCGCGCGTGCGCGTTGATCTCGTTGGCGTCGAGCGCGCGTGCGAGCGCCGCGGCGATCGGCTCGAGCTCGTCCAGGCGGTCTCCACCGATGTAGGCGTGCTCGAGGCGGCGGAGCGCGGGCAGGTACTTGGGCGCGCGCTCGAGGATCGCGG
Organism: Polyangiaceae bacterium; assembly: GCA_036500095.1. GTDB lineage: Bacteria > Myxococcota_A > Polyangia > Polyangiales > Polyangiaceae > PMG-095. The sequence goes on along the minus strand of DASYCR010000156.1, from coordinate 4,026 downwards.
TCTGCCACAATAGCGCGCTCGAGAGATCATTGCGGCTGCGATCGAGCGCGCTCAGTCGCTCGTAGAGCTCGATCTGTTCGTCGGCGAGCTCGCTCTTGCGCGCGCCCTCGAGCAGCGCCTCCGAGATGCGAGCGGCGCCGGGTCCGCCTTCGGCCAGGCGCTCTGCCCGAATGCGCGTCAATTCACCGGCGCCGAGTTCGGCTGCCGCGAGGCCGACGCGGGTGGCGGTCGCTTGATCGCCGGCGCGCGCGTATTCGAGCGCGGCCTCGGCCAATAGCCGGCCCTTCAGCCCCGGTTCGCTGGTCTCGGCCACCCGCTCGCGCCACGCCGCGCGATCGCCGCTCTCGGTCGGCGCCACGCGCTCGTAGAGCTCGCGCAGCGCGATGTCGTTCGGTCGCGCTTTGATGGCTTCGTACAGCAGGCGCTCGGCCAGATCGAGATCGCTATCGGCGACGAGCAGGGCTTCTCGCACCAGATCGAGAGCGCGCTCGACCGGGTCGTCGGAGGCGTCGCGCCGTGCGCGGAGCGCGCCGACCAAAGCCTCGGCGTCGCCGCGACTGCGCGCGAACGCTTCGTTCAGGCGATGGGCAATCGAGAGCTCGGGTCCTAGTTCGAGAGCGCGCGCGAGTAGCTTCTGATAGCTCTCGACGTCGTCGCTGCCGTGCCGGAGCGCTGCCTCGAGCAGGAACAGCGCGGCGTGCGGAGCGCCCTCGAGTTTGTCCGCGAGCGCTTCGAGTTTTTCGGCTGTTTCGGCCGGCGCCTGACTGGCGATCGCGCGAACGGCGGATTCCGACGTCGGATCGACGGTCAGCGCGGCGCGGTACTCGGCGAGGGCGCTCGCGTGCTCGCCGCTGAGTTCATAGCTGAGCGCCGCCGCCAGCTTCTGATCCCGAGCAGCGGGACCTTCTGTCTGCTCCCGTGGCCAGTCCGCGAGAGCTCGCGAAACGGCGCTGGTCGCCTGCGAGGTGAGCGCGAACTCGAGGCCGAGCAGGCGCGCGAGGGCGCTGCCCGGGTGAGATTCGTCGAACAAGGCGGCGCCCTTGTGTAGCTCGGCGACGCGCTCCACGGCGCTCGCGCGCTGTACCGCCAGGGCGCGACCCAGCGTCAATTCGGCTTGGGCGGCCGCGCTGCCGGCCATGTATTCGAGCGGGGCCGGCGTCGCGAGCGCGGACAGGGCCGCGGCCAGCGGCCGCAGTGCCTCGTCGCTGGCGGCCTGCGCTATGGGCAACTCGAGCGCGGCCGTAGGTAGTGCCGTCAGCGCGCCGAGAGCCAGCCGATCGGCGACACCGAAAGATTGCTCGGCGTCTGCTCCTGAAATAGCCGCCTGGACCGCAGCCGAGTCGCCCTGTTCGAGAGCGCGCGCAGCGAGTGCCCGGCGGGCTTCGCGACTGCCTTCGCTCTGCACGAGCTCGCCGAGGAGCGCGATGGCTAGCGGGCGATGTTTGGCCTCCACGGCCAGCAAACTCGCGCTGAGCCAACGCGTCGCGTTCGCGAGCTCGGGCAGCGCTTGAAGTTTTTGGATGGCCTCGGCGGCCTTCTCGCGGTCGGCGCTGCTCAGCGCGCGACGCGCTTCGTCGAAAGCCGCTCGAAGTGGCAGAGCCGGCGTGCTCCCTGCGGCCAAGGGCGCTCCGCGCAGCTGCGCGAGCTCCTCGCCGGCACGCGCGATGGGGAGAAGCAATTCCGATTCCGGCAAGCGCAGGCGCGGCGGTGTATTGGCCTTGCCGAGCAGCTCGGCAAGCTTTGCCACATGGGCGCGCGGATCGTCCTGGTGCGCGCGCACGGCCAGGTCGATCTTTTTCTTGGCCGAGGCTTCGTCGTCCAACACCAGCCGGTTGATCTCTGCGCTCAGGTAGGCGGCATGCACGCGGGCTTCCGGGGTCGCGCCGCTGCGGGTCTCCATCTCGAGTGCGGGCAGGGTGGCCTTCCAGTCGCCTTCGGCGGCGGCCAGCCAACGCAGCTGCCTTTGCGACAAGGCGGAGGCACGGGCGAGCGCGGTGGCTTCGGTGGCAACCTCGCGCGCGCGCGCCAGATCACCGACCAGGGCCCAGAGCTCACTCGCGACGATTAACGCGCGAGCCTTGGCTTGCGGGTCGGTGGCCGCATGCGCCTCTCGCTCGAGCCACTCGGCGCGCGCAATCCAACCTTCGGCTTGAGCCGAGAGATGTTCGTGCGCGGGGCGTTCGTCGGGCCACGCCGCTTCGGGTTGCGTGGAGCGCGGCGGCGGCGGGAGCGTCGGCGAATGATCGTCGGCTTCCAAAGACGACTCGAAGTCCGGCGCGACCGAGGTGAGCACGTCGCCGGCCGGGAATGGGTCGGGCGTGTCGAAGGCGGGCAGCAGATCGCTGTCGTGAACACTGTGAGCCGGCAAGCTCGTCGGCGCGCTGAGCGACTGCGGCGCTTGCAAACTCACGCGCGCCGGGGCCGGCTGAGTCGGCAATCGGCTCGCAGGTTCGTCGATCTGGTGCAGCGTCGGCATCCGACTCGCCGGCGGTGGCTCGATCGCGCTCAAGGTGGGCATGCTGTCGCGCGGGCCACTCGAGATCGGACCTTCCGCGAATGGATCGGGAGCGATCAGCTCATCCGCGACGGCGTCTTCGAGCATGGGCGGCGCGCTGCTCGAGTCGTCCAGCTGAGCCAGCGGGCTCTGGAAAACTTGCGTGTGATCCTCGCTGTCTTCTTCGCGAGGCGCGGACGACGCCGGCACGATCGGCGGCAACGCGGGGCTCACCGCGGGGGGAAATGGCTGGCGTGCGGGTGGGCCCGCGGGATTCACTGCCGGCGGTTGCGCGGTGGTTTCGATGCTCGGACGGGGGATGCCCGGCCGCGGTACCGCGGACACCTTCAGCTCGGGCAGCTTCGAGCTTGGGCGCGGTACGATCGGCGTGCGTACCTGGGGTAGTTCCGGCTCCGGCAGTTTGGCTTCCGACGGAATGTCTATCGGACGCTGTTCGGTAGCATCGTCCCAGTCATCCAGCGTTTGCGCGGGCGGCGCGCTCGAAAGCAAGTCGTCCACGTCCGAGCTCGCTAGATCCTCGAGGCCGCTGGCGCCGTCGTCGGCTTGCATGCGGGCCAGCAGATCCTCGGTGCGGCCGACGCGGGTGACTTCTTCGTCGTCGCCGAAGTCGCCTAGATCCGGCGGAGTGCCCACGACTGGTTGGCGCGGGGTCGGCACGGCCGATGCCGGCGCGGGCTCGTCGAACAAGAGCGAGTCGAGTAGCGCGTCGGGCTCGAAATCGAGATCGCCACCGAGCTCCTTACCGATGCTGCCCGCGGAGCCGCTCCGCCCGGGGCCGCGTGATACGCCGGAGACCTCGCCGCGCTTCGACACGGGATCCTTCGGATCGCTCATCTGAGCCCCATGCCGAGCTTGTCGCGCAGCTCGAGGTAGCTGGTCGAGAGCACGAATGCGAGCAGTCGCTGCGCGCGCTCACGGGCCTCGTCCGTGACGCCCACGTTGCCGCGCGGGTTGCTGCGGTCCGCGAGCACCCACGACACGTCCGCGGCGGCGATCACCGCCATGCGATCGAGGCTCGACTTGGCGGCGTGCGACCAGGCCAGCGGATCCGGCGCGAGATTCGCGACCGCCGCGGCGAGCTCCGGCAGTTGTTTGCGGACGCGGCGCGGAATTTCCTTGCCGAGCTGACGCGTGAATTCATCGAGCATTGCGTATTGGGGTGACGGGATCTGGACCTCGACCAAGCGACACGCGGCCACGACGAGCGCGCCTATCTCCGTCGCTTCGCGGTGCCTGAGCACGGTTGTGCCTCGGCGCAGCGCGAACAGCTCGCGCGCGACGGCTCCGCGGTGGCGCGCGCTGAGCGGCGCGGACACCGCCGAACCGATCACGATCGCCGGCGTCTCGTTCGGCACCACCACGACCGCGTCGGGATCGCTGCCGCCGATGTACAGCTCGAACTCGCCGATGCCGAGCGCGCCGGCCCAGGAGGCGATCTCGTTTCTCACCGGCAGCCCCATGCGCGCGTCGACGCGCTCACGCTTGCCCACGCCGAACGCGGCCAGGCTCGG